>JAJOKQ010000131.1 GCA_021129785.1 Clostridiales bacterium
TTGAAGAAAAAGTGAATGCGCTTTTGATAGCAGGAGATTTATTTGATAACGATAAATTGTCATTTCAAACAGAACAATTCTTAGCTGATTCGTTTAAGCGACTAGAAAAAAGTAATATTGTAGTAATTTATACGACAGGGAATCATGATCCTGGAGATGCAAGTTACAGAGTAAACAATATAAAATGGTCAAGTAATGTGCATGTTATTAAAAATGAAGACATAAAAATTGTGGATGTAACTGACGAAAAAGGTAGGTGTATAGCTAAAGTAGTAGGGGTAGGACATAAAACGAGTAAAGAATCAAGAAACCTTATTAAGAAGTTTCCTGAAAAAGAAATAGGAGTTACATATGTTGGTTTAGCACACGCTTCTGTTGTTAATGCCTTTGAGGTAAACAAACATGATAAATATTTGCCCACTAGAATAAGTGATTTAGAGTCAAAAAATTACGATTATTGGGCTTTGGGGCATATTCACAAAAGACAGCGCATAAGCGAATTACAAGAAATTCATTATTGCGGAAATATTCAAGGCAGACATCCACGTGAAACAGGGCTAAAAGGTGGGCTTCTTGTAACTATTGTTCATGATGTTGCTTCGGTAGAATTCAAGCAATTATCTTCAATAAGATGGGAGACAATAATAATTGATAGGTTAGCGGAAATCAAATCCTATGAAGAATTAAAAAATAAGCTAATAGCTGATGTGCTTGAGTATATTGAGATCAATAATTGTGATAAAAATAATTTGATAGCTCGCATAGAACTAGTAGGAAGCTGTCTCCTTAAAACTGAACTAGAAGAAGAATCCAATTTAGAAGAGCTAGAAAATGATATTAAAAGCGAATTAGATTTATTGGAAGTTGAAATTAAAATAGATAAACTGACTTATAGCGTTGATGTAGACAGTTATACAGAAGGCAATCATGTTTTATCAGAAATACTAACTGTAATAACAAGTTTTGAAAAAAATGATGAATATATTGACAGATTGAGCGAAATTGAATTTATAAATAGTGATGTAAAAAAAAATAACAAGCAGGACTATATAAAAGAAATTATCAAAGAAATAGGTGCTGAAATTGTTGGTAGAATGGTGGTTGGGAAGAAGTGAGAATAAAGAGGTTTGAGATAAATGACTTTGGAAAATTCCATAAGCTAAACACGATTGATAATCTTGATAACGGATTGGTTTTAATTTATGGGAAAAATGAAGCAGGGAAGACAACTTTGTTTGAGCTGATAAAGACAGTTTTCTATGGTTTTAAACCAGCAAGTAGAAAAAAGAACCCTAATGTATCATGGGAAAATGATAGAATTGAGTTTACGTGTGACGTAGAAATGGATAATGGAGACAAACTTGAAATTTATAGAAGGTTGCTTAGCTCGCCATCAGGTAAAATTATTAAAGATGGTAAAGTAGAAGAAATAAAAAACTATGCCATCAGACAAGTTAGCCATATTTCCTCGGAAATATATAGTAAAATTTTTGCATTAAAAGTAGAAGACTTAACAGAAATTCAAGGAGAAGCTTGGTCTGAAATTCAAGAAAAATTGCTTGCAGGTTTTGGTAGCGAAGAATTGGTTAGTGTTAGAGAAGTAGTAAAAAAAATTAACGAAGAATGCGATGCTTTGTTTAAAAAAAGAAAGAGTGAGCATCAACTAGTTAGAAAACTAAAAACAATAATAGTTGATTTGAAAAAAGAAAGAAATGTAGCCAGAGATAGTAATGAAAAAACTAGGTTTTTTGACAGTGAAATTACTAGAATGAAAAAAGAGCTAGTAGAACTAGAAGAAAAAGAAATAAACTTGAAGGTTATTATAAAAAAAGCAAAAGAAATAACACCTATTCGTAATATAATTAGAGAAATTAATAGAATAGAAGAGGAATTTCATCTGAAAAATGCGTGGCTAGAAATGCGGGATATGAATATAGAAAAGTACATAGAGATAAAAAAAAATGTTGAAATATTAAGAGACAGTGTAGTGAAATTAGGAAAACTAGAGAAGATTCAAGAAGAAAAGGTAACTTTGTTTAGTAATGAAGATATAGACGTGTATAAAAATAGAGTTAGGATTGAAGCTTTTAAGAGTGAGTATAGCGATTTGAAAGTGTTAAGAAGTGAAATAAGAACGTGTGAAGAAGAGTTAAGGAGACTAAATCGAAAAAAGCGTACTGAATGGCAAAGTATTTCTGAGAAGGATCTAAATGATGAAATTTGTAGGCAGATAGAAAAAATTGAAATACATGAGTTGGCAAAGCAGATTAGCAAATGGACAAAGATAAAAAGAGAATTAGTCGATAAGCAATTTGCATATAAAGAATTAAAGAAACAGATTGAAGAAGAAAAACCACAGAATGATTATCTGTTATTAAAGATGATTGGAGCAGCGATTCTTTTAACAGGTGCTATTAGCTTAATTTTGGGAATTGCTGAGCAAATCAATATTATTACTATAGGTGGAATATGGATGTCTATTTTGGGGAGTATATTTTTTGTTGTTATACCTAGTATAATGAAAAAGAAAGCTTCTAGCCAAGGAGGAACTAGCACGCTTGTAGAATTACGATTGGCAGTAAATGAAATAGTCGAAGAAGAAAAAGAAAAACATGAAGAGCTAGTTAAAACTTTGCACGCTATTCCTGTTTCATCTGCGGTAATGGAAGACTATACAGAGGCGTTTATATCTTCTTTTAAAAGCATCAAGTCTATTGTGAGTGAGATAGGCGACAAGCAAAGAGAAGTTAATCAAAAAAAAGACATACTAGATAACTTGCAAGGCAATCTTATGACGTTTCTAAATAAATTTGAATATCAAAGTGCTGTTAAAGAGGAAGAAAAATTGTTAGAGCTAAGAAATAGAGTGGATCGCATAGAAAGACAGAAAATCAGCAATGAGGGAATTTCACGGCGCATTGAAGAAATAAGAGAAGAGCTTGAGGAAAAAAAAGAGCTGCTTAAAAAACAAGAAAAAGTCTTGGAAGAAGCAGAAGAGCAACTAAAATCTATTGGCGGAGGCGACGTTGAACAAGGAGTTATGAATTATGAGAATAACATTAAGATACAAAAAAAGATTGAATTACTAGAAGAGCAACTGAGCCAAATTCCAAACTCTAGAGCAATTATTGAGGAAATAGATTTAAGAAATGGTGAGATGGTAAATGACGATAACTTGATATACTCTGATTATGAAGTAGAAAAAGCAGAGAGCGACATTAGTAATATTACTGAGAAAATGAAATTGCTGATTGAGAGTAAGAAAGAAAATGAAATGCTAATGAGTAGAATCTTAGAGGAAAAAACGCTAGATGAAATAGAAAGCGAAATTTTCGTTAGAGGAGAAGAATTAAAAGAAGCTTATATTAAATACGATAAACTTATGTTAATGAAAGAAATAATTAATATTGCAGATGAGCAATTCAAAGAGAAGAATCAACCTGACGTACTCAAAAATGCAAGCTCGTATTTGAAGAAAATAACAGGTAATAAGTATTCGCACATTATGGTAGAAGAATCGGATGGCGAAGTGTCATCGATATTTATTAAAAATAATAATACGAATAAACGAATAGAGGCTACTAAAGATAAACTAAGCAAAGGAACTCTACATCAATTATACTTAGCATTAAGAATGTCACTTATTGATCATCTGGATAAAGACAATGAAAAATTACCAATTTGCTTTGATGAATTATTAGTGAATTGGGACGACAGTAGGTTAGGTAATAATTTGGTATTGTTAAAAGAAATATGCAAAAAAAGACAAGTGTTTATGTTTACTTGTCATGATTGGTTAGCGACAAAGATAGAGAAAGAGTTTAATATTAAACGTATTAATTTAGAAAAGCAAGGAGATTAAATATGCCTTACACGTATATGCTTGAATGTAGCGACGGAAAGTTTTACACAGGATGGACAGTTGATTTAGTGAAAAGAGTAGATGATCACAATGCAGGTAAAGGAGCAAAATTTACTAGAGCGAGGTTGCCAGTAAACTTGATATACTGGGAAGAACAAGTAACACGCAGTGAGGCTCAAAAAAGAGAGTATGTAGTAAGGAATTTGAAAAGAAAAGAAAAAGAATTGCTGCTTGAAAAATTTAGGCAAGAAAGTGAGCATGCGAATAAAAATCACGATAAAACCCCTTAGTTTAAGGGGTTTTTAACATTACACTTGCGTTTTAATGTAAGTTGCAATTTTTTTGTCT
>JAJOKQ010000053.1 GCA_021129785.1 Clostridiales bacterium
AAAAAATGTATTTAGTAGGTAGTATTTTCTTATTTATTGGTGCATTTATGGTGTACATGACGTCGCCAATACTACAGCTGTTAAAGAGAAAAGAAGGAAAAATGATTTTGTACGTCAAAGTAGCAGGGCTTGTTGTTGCTATTATTGGAGCGATATTATTGTTTTTGTCGGATAGACCAGAAGTGCTTGAATTCTTGAGGATTTTTTAAAAGACTGCGAATGTTTTGCTTAGAATTTTCTGTTTAGTCATTAATGAGGAAGAGAAAATAATTTACAGGAGGAATCAAAATGGAAAACTTACCAAAAAATTATGACCCAAAACAATTTGAAGAGAGAATTTATAAAGAATGGTTAGAAAAAGAGCATTTTACCGCTAATGTAAACCCTGATAAAGAGCCGTATTGTATAGTGTTGCCACCGCCAAACATTACAGGCGAACTACATGTTGGGCATGCCTTAGATCATACAATACAAGACGTATTGATTCGCTTTAAAAGAATGCAAGGGTATGAAACGTTGTGGCAACCGGGAACAGATCATGCAAGTATTGCTACAGAAGTCAAAGTTACAAAACATATTGAAAAAACAGAGGGGCTAACTAAAGAAGACTTAGGAAGAGAAGAGTTCTTAAGAAGAGCTTGGGGATGGAAAGAAGAGTATGGTGGGAAGATAGTTAAGCAAATGCAGAAGCTTGGCAATTCTTGTGATTGGTCAAAGGAACGTTTCACAATGGATGAAACACTAAGTAAGGCAGTACAGGAAGTATTTATTCGTCTATATGATAAAGGATTAATATATAAAGGAAATAGAATAATTAATTGGTGTCCTGATTGCGAAACGACGCTGTCTGATGCAGAAGTAGAGCATGAAGATAAAGCAGGTTATTTCTATCATATAAAATACCCTGTTAAGGGTAGCGATGGATTTGTAGAAATTGCGACAACAAGACCAGAAACAATGTTAGGTGACGTTGCAGTTGCAGTAAATCCAACTGATGAAAGGTTTACGCATCTAGTAGGGAAAACGTTAATACTTCCACTTATGAATAGAGAAATTCCTGTTATTGTTGATGACTATGTAGATGCAGAATTTGGAACAGGTGCAGTGAAAATTACCCCAGCGCACGATCCTAATGATTTTGAAATAGGGTTAAGACATGACCTTCCACAAGTTAATGTAATGAATAAAGATGCTTCAGTTAATGAACTTGGAGGAATATATGAGGGTTTAAGTAGATATGATGCAAGAAAAAAAATTGTTGAAGATTTAAAAGAACAAGGTCTATTAGTGAAAATTAAAGATCATGATCTAAGCCTTGGTGGGTGCTATAGATGTAATACTGTAGTAGAACCAATGACGTCAGAACAATGGTTTGTTAAAATGGAGCCTTTAGCAAAAGATGCTATTGCTGCAGTGAAAGACGAAAGGATTAAATTTGTACCAGATAGATTTTCAAAAACATATCTTAATTGGCTAGAGAACATTAGAGATTGGTGTATTTCAAGACAATTATGGTGGGGACATAGAATACCCGCATATTACTGCGAATGTGGAGAAATTATGGTATCAACAAAAGCTCCAGAAAAATGCACTAAATGTAGCGGCACCAAAATTACTCAAGATGAAGATGTACTAGACACTTGGTTTAGTTCTGCTTTGTGGCCATTTTCTACATTAGGGTGGCCTGAACAAACAGAGGAATTAAAATATTTTTATCCAACAGATGTACTAGTTACAGGCTATGATATTATTTTCTTTTGGGTTGTAAGAATGGCATTTTCAGGGCTAGAGTTTATGGATGAAGTTCCATTTAAGCATGTTCTAATTCACGGGATTATTAGAGACGATGAAGGGCGAAAAATGAGTAAATCACTGGGCAATGGGATAGATCCATTTGAAATTATTGAAGAATATGGAGCAGATGCTCTTAGGTTTACATTATTAACAGGAAATTCCCCGGGAAATGATATGCGCTTTCATATGTCAAAATTAGAATCTAGTAGAAACTTTGCAAACAAATTGTGGAATGCCACAAGATTTGTTTTGATGAACATTGATTCAGATATAGCAGATTATGATAGCATTAAAGATAATATGACTACTGCTGATTACTGGATTATTACAAGAATGAACCGTGTTATTGGTGAAATGACGGAGAATATTAATAAATTCGAACTAGGATTAGCAGCGCAAAAGCTATATGATTTTGTTTGGAGCGAATATTGTGACTGGTATATAGAAATGACTAAGTCAAGACTATATGGAACTGACGGAAACAATAAAAAAACGGCTCTATATGTACTAACATATGTTCTTGAAAATATTCTAAAATTAATGCACCCATATATGCCTTTTATTACAGAAGAAATTTGGAGCAGTTTGCCAACAATTAGTGGGAATGTTGTTGTTGCTTCGTGGCCTCAGTATAATGAAGCTGAAATTAATGAAGATGCAGAGAAAAAAATGGAATTAATTATGGCAGCTATAAGAAGCATAAGGAATATTAGATCTGAAATGAATGTAGTACCATCTAAAAAAGCAAAACTCTTAGTATTTTCTAATGAAGATGAAGTTATAGAAACTATTAAAGAAGGCACAAAGTTCTTTATATCTCTAGCATCTACATCAGAAATTCAAATTATAGAAGATAAAAATGAAATTCCAAATGATGCAGTTTCTGTAGTTATTGAAGGAGCAGAGTTATTTATTCCACTGGATGAGTTAATAGACTTCGAAAAAGAAATTGAAAGATTAAGTAAAGAAAAAAGCAAATTAGAAAGTGAAATAAAAAGAGTTGAAGGAAAACTATCGAACGAAGGGTTTGTTAAAAAAGCTCCAGCACATTTGATAGAAGAAGAAAAAAATAAAAAGGTAAAATTTACGGATATGTTAGACAAAGTGATAGAGAGGATAGAAAGGATAAAGTAAATAGTTGGAATTAAGAGTTGAGAATTGTCTCCCCTGTCACCCTAACCAGAATGGAGTGCAGTCAAACTGGGCATATAGCATTGTGAATCAAGAGTAAAAAGTTAGAGAAGAAAAGAGGGAAAAATGAACTACACAGAAGCACTTGCATATATTTATAACACGTATAAATTTGGCTCGAAGTTGGGGTTAGAAAACATCAAATATTTACTTGACTTGCTTGGTAATCCACAAAACGAACTGAAAGTAATTCATATAGCAGGTACAAATGGCAAAGGGTCTACTGCTTCATTTATTAACTCAATGCTTGTCAAAGCAGGGTATAGGGTGGGGTTATATACCTCGCCTTACCTTGAAGTTTTTACAGAACGAATAAGAATTAATGGAGAGAACATTCCAGAAGATAAATTAGCGAATATTACTGCACTAGTAAAAAGAAGAATTGAAGAGATGGTGAGTCAAGGTAAAAATCACCCAACAGAATTTGAAGTAGTCACCGCTATTGCACTGTACTATTATGCAAAAGAAGAAATCGATTTTCTAGTATTAGAGGTTGGTTTAGGTGGCAGGCTAGATGCAACTAATGTTATAGATAATCCCTTAGTATCAGTAATTACTTCGATCGATTTTGACCATATGCAGTTTTTAGGAGATACTATTTCTAAGATAGCTTTTGAAAAAGCTGGTATAATTAAAGAGCACAGCCACGTTGTTTCCTATCCTCAAAGAGAAGAAGCCAATAAGGTTATTGTTGATGCATGTAAAAAAAGAAAAAGTAGTTTGTTCACGTTTAGTATTGAAGATATAAGGGTTAATACTCAAGATATTAGGGGTCAAAAATATTCGGCAACTATTTTGGGAAAGCAATTTAAAAATGTTTGCATACAAATGCTTGGAACACATCAAATATTTAATTCTGCTACAGCACTTTGTGTGGTAGAAGTACTTAGAAATGAGCTAGACATTAAAATTAGTGAAAATGCTATTTATGATGGACTAAAAGAAACTAAATGGGCGGGTAGAATGGAAGCAATAAAAAATGATCCCCTAGTAATAATTGACGGAGCGCATAACCTTCAAGGGGTTAAATCACTAGCTAATAGTATTAAAATATTACTAAAGAGCTATGAAATTACACTGTTAATTGGGATTCTTAAAGACAAAGAGGTAGATGAATTCCTAGAGATTCTAATACCTAATGTTAAGCGCATTGTTGTTAC
>JAJOKQ010000124.1 GCA_021129785.1 Clostridiales bacterium
CCACAAATTCAATTTGTACTCTCTACAGGCATAACTTCGGGCTGTTCTTAGCCCTAACACGTTCATTTGCACAATGCAACGATATTCATATATCCATTCCATTAAAAATTTAGGCACGAAAATATATATATCACATCTTGTTATTTTTGACATATTTCCGTGTGTTTATACATATTTTTTTGTCTGTTTTACATAGTACAATGCAATTAAATATTATACCGTATTGCATCCTTGATTGTCAATATTTTTCACTCGCAAATTTAATAAATTATTATTATTTACTAAATTAATATTAGTCTTGTTATTACACCAAAAAAACAACAATATTTTTAGATATAGCAAAAAGGTACCTGCCAGGCAGGTCCCTTTTCTTAAGTTGAGCTTCATTTATTTTACAGTTATAGTCGCTCCAACTTCTTCTAATTTATCTTTGATTTTGTCAGCTTCATCTTTAGCAATTCCTTCTTTAACAGCTTTTGGAGCTGCATCTACTAAAGCTTTTGCTTCTTTTAATCCTAGTCCTGTAATCTCTCTTACAGCTTTAATTACTTTAATCTTCGCCGTTCCAGCGTTATCAAGAATTATATCAAATTCAGTTTTTTCTACTTCTGCCGCTGGTCCTGCTGCTACTGCCGCTACTGGCGCTGATGCAGAAACACCAAATTTTTCTTCTGCTGCTTTTACTAATTCATTCAACTCTAACACTTTCATACCTTCAATTGTTTCTAAAATTTGTTCAATAGTCATTTATAATACCTCCGATTTTTTTATTCGTTCTTAATTTCGTATATTTCGTATATTTCGTGCTACGCAGTTTGTTCTTCACTCTCTTTTTTTTCACTTAACGCTTTAACTACACAAGCAAATTTAGAAAGTGGTGCATTTAAGCTGCTAAGTAATCTAGCAAGAAGTACTTCTCTTGTAGGTACATTTGCTAAGTCTGATAATTTCACTTGATCATAGTACGCGCCTTCAACATATCCAACCTTTAATTCTAAGTTCTTATGCTTTTTTGCGAAGTCATTAATAATTCTAGCTGGCGCTACAGGGTCTCCATAACTAATTGCCACACCGTTTGGTCCAACTAAATCCTTTACTAGTTCATCCATTCCAGCATTTTTCGCTGCCATTCGAACTAGAGTATTCTTGTATACTTTATACTCAATCCCCGCTTCTCTAAAAATCTTTCTAAGTTCAGTAAGTTCCTCAACTTTTAACCCTCTGTAGTCAACGAAAACTGCAGCAGTTGATTTTTGTAATTTTTCAGTAATCTCCACAACTTTCTCTTGTTTAATAGCAATTGCTTTTTTCATCTCAACTTACACCTCCTTAAACTTAATACGATAAATATTTTGCCTACACATTCAAAAAGATCTCATTTTTAAAACTAACGAGATCTTCTGAATTAAAATTTATCAAAAGCCTCGGCAGGATATTTAAGCATATGCACCTACTGTCTTGGGCAAAATATTCACTTGTTTACCATGACATAATATCAGTTCTTAGTACTCATGTCAATTTCTATTCAACAATTTTTGCAGGGTTCACCTTAACACCAGGTCCCATTGTGCTAGCTAAAGTAATACTCTTTAGATATTGACCTTTTGCAGCTGACGGTTTAGCTTTAATAACAGCATCTAGAAGTGTTTTAAAATTCTCCTCTAGTTGTTGATTACTAAATGATGCTTTTCCAACCGCTACATGGATAATATTGGTTTTGTCTAATCTATATTCTACTTTACCAGCTTTTATTTCTTTAATTGCTTTTTCTAAATCAAAAGTAACGGTCCCAGATTTTGGATTAGGCATTAGTCCTTTAGGTCCCAATGTTCTTCCTAATTTACCAACGACACCCATCATGTCAGGTGTTGCAACTATAACGTCAAAATCAAACCAATTCTCTTTTTTAATTTTCTCTGCTAAATCTTCCGCTCCAACGTAGTCAGCACCAGCTTCTTCAGCTTCTGTTACCTTGTTTCCTTTTGCAAAAACCAAAACTTTAACAGTTTTTCCAGTTCCATGCGGCAACACTATTGCTCCTCTTACTTGTTGATCTGCATGCCTTGAATCTACTCCCAGTCTGATATGCGCTTCAACAGTTTCGTCAAATTTAGCCACTGCTGTTTTTTTCACTAGATCAATTGCAATTTTGTAATCATATGATTCAACTTTGTTTATTAGCTTTACAGCTTCTTGATATCTCTTTCCTTTATTTTTAGGCATTTTACTTCCTCCTTGTGGTCAAACAGTTTATTAAACCTCCCACTTATTTAAGTTCATGTACTACTCTTCTACAGTAACACCCATGCTTCTTGCTGTTCCTGCTATCATGCTCATAGCAGTTTCAATAGTTGCAGCATTCAAGTCAGGCATTTTCAGCTCTGCTATTTCTCTAATTTTTGCTTTTGATATAGATCCTACTTGCACCTTATGAGGTTCACCAGATCCACTGTCTAAACCAATTGCTTTCTTAATAAGAACTGCTGCTGGTGGAGTTTTAATTATAAAACTGAATGATCTATCTTGATATATTGAAATAACTACTGGCGTTATCATACCAGCTTGGTCAGCAGTTTTAGCATTAAACTCTTTACAAAAACCCATTATATTAACACCATGTGGCCCTAACGCAGTACCAACTGGTGGTGCTGGAGTCGCTTTACCTGCAGGTATTTGCAACTTCACTTGTCCTATCATTTTTTTTGCCATGTTGTTACACCTCCTAATCTATATTAAATCGCTCTCATTTGTTATGAGGGTTATGATTTGCTACAGCGATTCTACTTGAGCAAATTCTAATTCAACAGGAGTTTCTCTCCCAAACATGGATATGAGTACTTTAAACGTCTGTTTATCCATATTTATTTGCTCAATTCGACCAATAAAGCTTTCAAAAGGACCAGATAAAACTTTTATACTACTTCCTATTTGCAAGTCTATTTCTTGGCGTACTTCTTCAATTCCCATTTTCATTATCTCTTTGTCAGTCAAGGGTATAGGTTTAGAGCTAGAACCGACAAAACCAGTCACTCCCCTAGTATTTCTTACTAAATACCATGACTCATCTGTCATATGCATTTTTACAAGAACATATCCCGGGAATTTTTTCACTTCTTTTTTCTTCTTTTCTCCATCTTTTATCTCAATCTTTTCTTCAGTAGGAACAGCGATATCTACAATGATATCATTCATGCCTCTATTTTCGACCATTTTCTCTATATTTATCTTCACTTTTTTTTCATGCCCTGAGTATGTGTGAATAACATACCATCTTGCTTCTTCTGTCATGTTTAGGAGCACCTAATCTTGTGTTAGAATGCTCTACCCTCCCTTGTTCAAACTAGCGACTAAGGATTAAATTCAAACCAAATCCAAATGTTGTGTCTAATATCCATAGAAACGCAATTGCTAATGCGCACCCTATAATAACAACTGTAGTATATTTTATTAATTCTTGTCTATTTGGCCAATGAACTTTCTTTAGTTCAGATTTAACTCCCTTAAAAAACTTTCCCGTATTTCTCGCTTTTTCGCTTGCATTCGCGCGAGTACTCATTATCCATCCACATCCTTCTAAACGCTTTAATTTTTACTTACTTAGTTTCTTTATGAACTACATGAGATTTGCAAAATTTACAGTATTTCTTCATTTCAATTCTTTCTGGGTTGTTTTTCTTATTCTTCATTGTATTATAATTCCTTTGCTTACACTCTGTACATGCTAAAGTCACTTTTACTCGCACCAACAACACCTCCTATGCAAAAAAAACCTTCGTATATATTTTCACCCTACACTTCGAAGGACTAAAATTTATGCTTAATTTAATTCAGCTAATCAAATTTATCACATTTTTTTTAGTGTGTCAATGATAAATAGCTTTATTTCTTTAAAATTTTTATTAAAAACGAGACGCCCAAGTTTATTGAGCGTTTCTCTTTTCTATTTGACTATTCTATAATTGAAGAAACAACACCAGCACCAACTGTTCTTCCGCCTTCTCTA
>JAJOKQ010000135.1 GCA_021129785.1 Clostridiales bacterium
ACTCCTAATTTTATATGGTAGTGTCAAGTCTGACACTCCTCTTTTTTTATAAAATCATCAAATATTCTTCGATTTTCTTAGCAATTCTTATTACCCGCTTCTAGTTCATAACGCTATTCAACTTTTCAACCCTGACCCTCTTACTAGAGATCAATGCAATCAGAAGCTACTTCATAACTCAATATATCACTTATTATAACAAAAATGCGCTCATCTTTTCTAGCATATCGACTAACAAACTCATTGTAAAAGTCAGATTGTTTTTTATATAAAGCAGAATCCAGACTGCTATGTCCGCCGTTTTTTATTAGCTTTGACCACTGCATAGAAATAGGTTCTAAATAATCTATTGCATACTTCTTCTCTAACATTTTTTTAAGTTTAGACAAAGCACCTTTATTTTTAATTTTGTCATAGTAATAATTAAATTTTCTATAGTGGTAATCAATCTGGCTAAATTCATTGATATACATCGAGTATAAATCATTTAACGATTCCACAAAGAATTTCTCTGACGAATAATCAAGCTTTCTAAGCAGTTCTATTCCATTTATAAATGCCATATATTCATTTTTAAAGCTCTTTCGCCAAGCGGATGTCATTCTGTTTTTTGCATTGCATATATGTTTGTCAAACTCTTTATTTCCATCTAAGACACTCTCAATTATCCTCTCAATAATAATTTCATCTATAATCTTAAACGTCTCACATTTAACAAAACTATCTGTACTTACTTCCTCTAGTATTGTTCTTACTTTTAGAACTTCTTCAAATTCTCTCGAATATTTTTCTACCACTTGTGTGTAGTTTTTATCTTTTATAAATTCACTAATAAATATTACAACTTCAATTATTTTATCCAACTTGAATCTGTGTAATTTTGACGGTAGTTTCCCTTCGTATTCATAAGAAAATGCTGTATAAAATAGCATCGTAGCAAAATCATCTATTATAATGCTTTCTCCTTATACAGAAATCTTTGTTTAATGTGAACATAAAAAGAATCTACATTGCAATATTTTGTAATGTTCTTAATAAGGTTCTCTCTACCTTCTAATTTTTCTTTAAGCAGTATTTTGATTAATTCATCAAAGTCTGCTGCTTTAAGCTCTGCTAGTACAGATATTATAGCAATTTCTAAACTTCTAGTATCGTAGCTAGTTATATTAAACGCTTCCAACTTTTTAACACGTTTTTCATTTTCGAAAAATTTAATATTTCTATTTATAACTTCTTTTAACAATAAATCTGTAATCCCAAGTCGCTGCATTACGTACACAGCACGATCGGTTGAAAATTCTTCTGAATATTTTTGTATGTCTATCAACCAGTTTTCTCTGTCCTTTGGCTTAGCAAACGGTGCGTATAGCAAATAATTTGATTCTAAGTCAATCACCTCTATATTATACTTAACAATAAATATGTTATTAGTATTTAAAACTAAAACTTTAGTGCCTTCAAAATCGAAATTATCTACTTCTTTTTCAAACTCTTTTTCCGGGTCATACAAAAAAAAATAGTCCTCTCCTTAATGCCATCTAGCTCTTTGCCTAGTCTTTCTTTTAACATTTCTTCTACATTCATTTTACTCAAGCTTCTCACTTCCTTTTTGCAAGGAGATTAGTTTTCACTGGTTTTTGACCACCTCTTGTAGGCATTTCTACGCTTTGGAATAATTCATAGTTGCGTTTAACTCCATTGTCAAGATCTATCTCTATTTGCTGGTGGGCAATATGTGCAACTATTTTATCAAAATCAGTCACTTCTAATAATTTTTTCTTGAGTAGATCTACTCTCTTCAAATCTTTAGCTCCAGTATTATTTAACGATATTTCAATATCATTTTCATAGGCTCTTTGCATTTCATGCAGATAATCCATTCTAAATTTAGCTATGGTAGATTTATCATAACGATGCAGATAAAATAGTGCTTTAATTCCATTGTTTATTCCGCTATCTATCATCCAATATATAGGGTGCTTCTTATACATTTTTAAATGATCTAGGTAGAAATCCTTAACAAAATACGTCCTAATAGTCTGTCTTGCAGTTCCTTTGGCTTTTGGATTTAATCCATCTGCAATGAACTTAAGATTATCTTCTAATGTTTCTTGACTAAAAACTATTTTTATAAATTCAATAAATTTACAAACTATATCATCGTCAAAATAATCTTCTTCTGATATTAAGAGCATGTTGTCTTTTGTTGGCTTGTATTTTGCGTATTTATCTATGTCAAATTTCCCGCCTGCAAATATTAAACCCGCTTGGTCTAGAGAATAGCGACCAAACATACATCCTATTGAATACGAAATAAAGGACTTTATATCCGTTTTATAATCAGCAGATAGAATAGTTATGTCTTTTTTATCTACTTCAGTTTTTAATTCATTACTGAGCCCGTATATCTCTATATATAGTTCATTTAGTTTTTCCTCGTTACTCTTTAGAAGATCAAAACTAATTTGGTTTTGACTAGACCAATTTTTATAGGATTCGCTAACTGACGTGCTTTTATTATCAGATAACATAAATGGATGTTTTTTAAAATCCCAAGAAATTTCATACATGTTCCAGTTGTCTCTTGATATCTTAATATTTTCATTTACAATTTTATTTATTAAGTCTGTTTTTTCAACATCTTTAGTCATAATTACAGGTATTTTTTTCAAATCTCCTACCTGAATATTTATCGTAGGATTTAGCATGTCCATGTAGTATTTAGCTAAATTAGATGCAAGTAGTCCCATAACGTAGTTCATTTCACTATCGTCATTAATAAAAATTGAAGAGCCCGCAACATCAAACACAAATCCTGCTTCAGTATATCTAGGACCTATGTCTTTACCTATAAAAGAGTATGTAATACCTGATTTAAAATAGAATTCTTCATTTTTTATTGTCCTAGTATAACTTCCGTATAGTTCACGCGCATGATTTTTTACTAAAGCGCCTTTGTTTTTCCAAGTAATCACTGTTTCATTGTTACCAAACCATTTTCGGTATCCTCCACCTTTATTATATGGTACCCAGAGGTCATCGCTACTTGATCCATCAGACGAAAAATTAATTGCCGCAATATTAATCTCAAACCAGCTTCTAAGAAACCTGTTATTGTCTGATGTAGCCATCCCCTGCCTTGGTTTTGCAATTTCTTCTAATGCAATACCTTCTTTAAATGTTCTAAGTGTATCATTAGTTGCCCAAAAAACTAACTTGTTATAAGGTATACCATAAAAAATCTCATTCGATACTTCATACTTCCCGGGCAGTTTTCCATTAATTATATTTACTACTTTATCTTCTTGTAGACCGTCAAACTGACAGTCGTCCATTTTTATATAAATTGCTTTTTTTCTAGTTATAGATTTTTTTAACACAAATGTACTAATTGATACTGAAGCATCTTTAAAACCATCTTCTTCTAATTGAATAAGGCTAGATATTGTTGTGTTTTCCAGTATAAATTCTCTAAGTTTTTCGTAAGATGAAATAAACTGCCAAACGCTAGGTGTCATAAATCCTAAATATCCACCTTCTTTGCAGAATTCAAAATTTCTCTTAATAAAAACTGAAAACAAATCATACTTAAAGTCTTTGTACTCTTTTTCAATATGACTTTTTAGTGTAGCATTTAGCTTTCTTAATCCAATATATGGTGGATTAGTTACCACTACATCATATTTTTTACTCAACAATTTAGCTAGTTTTATCAAATCTGGCAATGTGCTTTTCAAAAAAATTATATCGTTATACTCGGTAAGGTCTATATTCTCTAAACTTAATATTTGATTTAGTGCATCCTCAAGTAATTCTATTTCTATATTTTCCATTTCTATAGTCGATCCAAATTCAAGTGAATTCTCAAACTTAATATACAAGTTCTCTACTGCTTGTAAAATTGCATTGTTGCTTTTGGTGTTAATTTTACTAGCAATAAACATTTTCACATTATCATCTAGTCTATCGGTCTCTTTAAAAGTTGCAAGGTTAAGCTCTACAT
>JAJOKQ010000079.1:0-3093 GCA_021129785.1 Clostridiales bacterium
TGCAATATATGAGTCTGGCAAAACGAAAGAGAGAATATATTTTTAATGAAACCACGGAGTATCATATGACCAGATTTCATTTCCGTCGGATAATATAACAATATTTGATTGTTCATCAGTCCTATAAATCATAATATTTCGGTTAATTAAACGGCGGATTACTTCCCTATGCGGAAAACCATAGGGATTTTCTTCGCCTACAGAAATTAGAGCAACGCTTGGCTGTACAACATCTAAGAATTTTTCGCTTGTTGATGTATTACTGCCGTGGTGACCAATTTTTAAAACATGACTCCTTAAAAAATTGGCATCGTACATCTCAATTAAGTTCATTTCAAGTTCATACTCGGCATCGCCAGTAAATAAAAAAGATTTTTTGTTATATTGAATTTTAGCTACAATGCTCCAATTGTTTAAATTGTTAGAATGATCTTTTATAGGAGATAATAGAAACAAATATAAACTATCATCTATTTGCATACGCATATTTTTTTCCCCAAAACTAACATCAATATTATGTTCTTCTAAAATCTGCAACAAACCTTCGAAAGTATCGGTATTGTGTGTGATATCAGGCATGAAAAATTTATCGATATCATACTTGTTAGCTACAGCCTCAACCCCTCCAATATGGTCAGAGTGCGGGTGTGTCACTATCATTACATCAATATCATCTATTTTTCTTTTCTTTAAATATCTGACAACTTTCCTTCCTGAGACCTCATCTCCTGCATCAATTAATATTGTGTTTCCATTTGGAGCTATTATCAATATGCTTTCGCTTTGTCCTACATCAATCATATGGATAGATAATAATGAATCAAAATCAGAAGAATTAGTGCAGGAAGTTAAAAAAAATATGAAACAAATTACAAAAAATGCAGTTGCTATTTTTCTTTGATTATCTAATGCACTCATTTTTTCCTCCAATTATAAGTACTGAATTACCTAGGTGACGCTACAAAACGATTATATCATAGAATGAAAAAAATAGAAACTTAAATAAACAATTAGTGAACACTATTGTGACATTAATCATTAAGTCGAAGATGCGGTGAAGGTTTAATTTGCATTGTTTTGAAAAAACTCAATACATTAGTTTTAATTGCAGTAATAATAATGTATAATAAAACATAATATAATATGCGGTACAGTAGTGTTTTAACTGTCACTCACTTTTATACTGATAAAATGCAGTTATGACATTGTACTACTAAAGGGGAGAAATTAATGATTAGCAAGCAAAAAGCAATAATCGGAGCATTAGTAATTATTCTAGTAACTTCTTTATTAACATTTTCTGCAGGTAATTATTTTGCTTTAGAATTTGGAGAAAGAGTATTAATTTCTAAAGAAAGACATGAAAATATCAATAATATTATGAAAACACATAGAAAGTTCTTAGAAATAAAAGAATTTCTAATGGAAAACTACTTGCATGAATTAGACGAAGAAATGTTGATTGATGGTGCAATAAGAGGGATGTTTGAAAGCATAGGAGACCCTTATACAGTTTTTATGGACGAAGGCCAATTCGAAGATATGAAAATGCGAACACAGGGAAGCTATGGTGGCATTGGCATTATTGTAACACCAGGTGATGATGGATTTGTAACAGTTGTATCACCGATTGAAGACACTCCAGGAGAAAGAGCAGGTATTATATCAGGCGATAGAATTATTGCGGTGGATGGAACGAAAATTTCTGCCGATAAGCTTGATTTTGCAGTAACTCTAATGAGAGGTGAGCCAGGAACGCCTGTTATATTGTCAATTAGCAGAGATGGCGAACAAGACCTGCTTGATATAGAAATTGAAAGAGCAGAAATTAGGCTAAAGACAGTCAGATCAGAAGTTATAGAAGATAATATTGGATACATACGAATATCCTTGTTTGATGAGCAAACTGCCGAGTCATTTAAAAAGCATTTAGATGAGCTAGAAAAGAAAGGTATAAAAGGGTTAGTGATTGATTTAAGAAATAATCCTGGCGGTTTATTGTCCCAATGTATCGAAATAGCAGATATACTATTAGGCGAACAGATAATAGTATATACGGAAGATCGTGATGGTACAAGAGAAATTGAAAAGTCAGATAAAAATAAAGTCGATATACCTTTAATTGTGCTTGTAAATAATGGTAGTGCAAGCGCATCAGAAATTTTGGCGGGTGCGATACAAGACACTAATAGCGGATTAATAGTCGGAACAACAACCTTTGGTAAAGGAGTTGTACAACAAATCAAATCGCTGCACGACGGAACGGGTATCAAATACACGATATCACAGTATTTTACTCCTAACGGTACTTATATTCACGGAAAAGGAATTGAGCCAGATGTTTACGTTGAACTTCCTGAACAAATTGATGGTGAAGTTATTGATGAGAATGTGGATTTGAAATTAGATAAAGCAATTGAGATAATGAAAGAACAAATTAGTGAATGATAGAGAGAATGATATATAGTATGAAATAAGTATTTAGTAATAAAGTGATAGTAGTGACAGATAGAGAGAATATCGACAAGAAACTTAGAATATAAGTTGAAAATCGTTGTTCTCTTTTTCGCCATGTGGAGGTGTAAATAAAGTTAAGAGTCAAAGGGCAATTTAACGAAGCGATCGTATTTGCGGACGAGCTAGAACAAGAGGCAATAAAGCAAATTCAAGAACTGTGCAATCAAGAAATGTTTGCAGGACATAAAATCAGAATTATGCTTGATGCACAGCAGGCCATGGGATGTGTAATTGGATTTACTGTTAACATTACAGATAAAATCATTCCGAATTTGGTAGGAGTAGACATTGGAGGTGATATGTTAACAGTAGAATTAGGAAAAATAAGTACTGATTTCGAATCACTGGATTACTATATAAGAAATCAAATGAAAGACGTTTGAACTTCATCTATAAATTTAAAAAGAAACAGTCATGTTCTAGAGAATATAGCAAGAAAGAGAAATATAGGGGCAGATACTATGATGAAGATGTTTATATAGTTAAGTCAACAGAGGGAATAAAACACACAAGCGTACAGTATTAAGTCGGTGTATGGGAAAAAATATCGTTCTGTAGGGAAGACAGGTCCCTGTT
>JAJOKQ010000079.1:3103-3947 GCA_021129785.1 Clostridiales bacterium
CTTGGTGTTACTGGATCGGGAAAAACTTTTACTATGGCAAATGTTATTCAGAACGTGCAAAAACCTACTTTGGTTATGGCTCATAACAAAACATTGGCAGCCCAGCTATGTAGTGAATTTAAGGAATTTTTCCCAAACAATGCAGTTGAGTATTTTGTAAGCTATTACGATCACTACCAACCAGAAGCTTACGTAATTAGGAGTGATACATTTATTGAAAAAGATGCATCTGTTAATGATGAAATAGACAAACTTAGACATTCTGCTACTTCTGCTTTGTTAGAAAGAAGAGATACCATAGTTGTAGCTAGTGTTTCTTGCATATATGGCTTAGGGGATCCCAACGAATACAAAAAGTTGATGGTCTCATTAAGAACAGGAATGGAAATGGATAGAGATGATGTTATTAGAAAGTTGGTAAGCATTCAGTATGAGAGAAATGACATAAACTTTGTACGCGGTGCTTTTAGAGTAAGAGGTGATGTGCTAGAAATTTTCCCAGCATCTTCATCTGAAAACGCAATTAGAATAGATTTTTTCGGTGATGAAATAGAGAAAATTATTGAGGTAAATGCACTAACAGGAGAAATAGTCGGACTTAGAAGTCATATATCTATTTTTCCGGCATCACATTATGCGACAACAATAGAGAAAATTGAAAGAGCAATTGTTGGCATTGAAGAAGAATTAGAAGAAAGAGTAAAATACTTTAAAGATAACGAGAAACTAATTGAAGCGCAGAGAATACAGCAACGAACCATGTACGATATAGAGATGCTAAGAGAAGTAGGGTTTTGCCAAGGAATAGAGAATTATTCAAGACATATTGTAGGTAGAGCTGCAG
>JAJOKQ010000149.1 GCA_021129785.1 Clostridiales bacterium
TCTTTTGATATTTCTTCCCTTAAAAATCTAAGTTTTATATCTACTAGAGTTTTTATTCTTTTAGAGTCTGTATCTATATGTCTAGTCATTTCAATAGAATTTTTTTCACTATCTTTATTATTCATATTTTTTTTAGTTATACTTTCCTTATCATTCATTCTTTTTCATCCTTTCAAACACAAAATTTGATAATGATTATCAATATGACTTTAGTATACTCCTCTTTTTTTGAGTTGTCAAGGCATCGCATATTAACTCTATTATATAGTAGTCATTTAAACTCTCAAGCATTAAGTCTTCCAGTTTAGCACCTATCCCTTTAATTTTATAATTAGGAAAACCTCTCTTGCAATTCTCTTTTAATCTCTACTTTGTCTATCTTAGTCCCTTGCCATATTTCTTGTGAAGCTAGCGCTTGAGCTATTAGCATTTCGATTCCAAAGATAACTCTATGTCCTCTTTCCAGTCCTAATTTAAGAAACTTAGTCAAATGAGGTTTATATACTATATCACAAAGTATAGCATCTTCATTTATCATTTCTAAGTCAATAGGAGTTTCGTCTATGTTAGGGAACATTCCCACAGAAGTCGCATTAATCACTAGATCAAATTCTCTAAAATTATGCTTTTTAAAGGCGTTCGAAAAAACTATTTCTTTATTTACTTGTCTTAATTCTTCAATTAGCAAATCTGCTCTTTCATTTGTCCTATTACTAACAGATAGATGCGATATTTGTGTACCTGCTAGTATAATTGCTATTGCTCTTGCAGCACCTCCTGCGCCTAATATCAAGCTTTTTTTTCCTCTTAATTCAACTTCATTTTCTTCTAGCATATCTAAGAACCCTATTCCATCAGTGTTATAACCCATTAATTTACCTTCAACAATCTTAATTGTGTTAACAGCACCTATATTCTTCGCTGATACATCAAGATCGTCTAAATACTCAATCACGTTTATTTTATGTGGTGTTGTTACATTAATTCCGCCATACCCTAGAGCCTTAATGGCTTTTATTGAGTTCGCAAGATTTCCTTTATCTATTTTATGTGCAATATATATTTTGTTCTGATTTAAAAAATCAAACACATAATTATGTATAAATGGAGACAAAGATTTTGTAACTGGATTTCCTATTAGCGCATATAGTTTCGTATCTGCATCAGTTTCCATTTGCAATTTCTCCTTTCGTTGTCAAGTCAGCATATATACTATTATATTATCATTTTGCGCACTACAATAATAGCAAATTGTCTCAATTACTTACTCTGGTTTCATCTCAGTAAGCACTGTAGCTAACGCTTTGTATCCATCAAAAGCAATATATTCTTCTATAGCTTCTGGATCAATTACTCCACAATTTCTAAGTGCAATACGAAGTTGTTTTTTGTAGAAACCTACATCTTCTATTGCTTTTATTTTATCTTCTTCTACGGAATCTTTAAATAATAAACTCTTTACTATTCTTCCTTTTAATAAATGTTCTTCAACGATTGTGTCAACATCTTCAGGATTAAACAGTTCTCGTCCTCGCGTACATAGCGCTTCCCAATATACCAGCATTATTTTCTAATTTAGCAACTGCAATTCTATCACTAATGTCATAATCAAATGTAATATGCCTATAAGTTTCTTTAATTAATGATCCCATTATATAATCTACTGCTCTTGACACCCCTCCGCCTAATAGAACTATATCAGGATCGAATATGTTGAATATATTTCCAATTCCTATTGATAAATATTTAATATATCGATTTAAGGATTCAACCGCTAGTTCATCACCAGCTTTGGCGCAATCAAATACCAATTTTGCATCTATTTTTTCGTAATCACCTTTTACTCTACCCCGAATGATACTATTTTTTTCACTCTCAATAAGAAGTTTTTGCGTATATTTGATTAATGCAGTAGCAGATGCAAAGGTTTCTAAACAACCATTGTTCCCACAGTTGCAATTGTAATAATTCTCTCCTATAATCATATGCCCTAACTCACTACCCATACCATTGCTTCCGCTAAAAATCTGATTGTTAATTACAATACCAGCACCTACACCTGTTCCCAGAGTTAGCATCACTACATTCTTCTTTCCCTTCGCTGCACCAAACTCCACCTCTCCAAGCGCTGCTACTGTAGCATCGTTTTCAATATAGACATCAATATTTGAAAGTTCTTTTAATCTTTTAGCAAACTCAACGTTTTCCCATGATAAATTTATGGCTGAATACATTAGTCCATCTTCACTACAAGCACCTGGAATTCCAGCCCCAATGGCTTTAATATCACTTCGATTAATTTTCTCTTTTTCTATAATCTCACTAATCATTAAATTAATAGTGGCAACTACCGCTTCAAATCCTTCACTTACAGGTGTGCTTTTTTCTAACTTGCAGATTATTCTCCCTTCTTCTGCGATCAATCCTATTTTAATTGCTGTTCCTCCTAAATCAACTCCAATAAAGTACACTATCTTCTTCCTCTCTATTCATCAATATAATTTAGCCTTTTCTCAAATTCTCTTGCAGCATAGTAGCCCATCTCTTTTTGTCTATAATTTCTAGCTGCTACTTCAATTAATAGTGCAATATTTCTAGCAGTTTTAACAGGTATTACCACTTCTTCTACTTTCATCCCCAAAATTTCTCTCTTTTTCTCGTCTAACCCTAATCGATCATAATGCTTGTCAAATTCCCATTCTTCAAGATTTACAATAAGGTTAATGCTCGTTTTTTCTTTAATTGCTCCCATTCCAAATAAGCTCTTTATATCCATAATACCGATTCCTCTAACTTCTATCATATATCTAATAATTTTTGGAGCAGTTCCAACTAAAGCTTCATGCCCTAATCTCTTAATTTGGACTGCATCATCTGCAACGAGAAGATGTCCTCTTTTAATAAGCTCTACTGCTGTTTCACTCTTTCCAATACCACTTTTACCCGTAATTAAAACACCTACGCCATTGATTTCCATCAACACTCCATGTACGGTTTTGGTAGGTGCCAACTCACTTTCTAAGAAATTAAATAGTTTGCTAATAAGCTTTGTAGTATTTCTTGTGCTCCTCAATATTTTTCTCTCATATTTGTTTGCCATGTATAGCATTTCTTCATGTATTTCTAAACTTCTACTTACAATTATGCACGGAATATTCTTAGAGCATATTTTACCAAATCTTTCTAGCCTGACTCCTGAGTCTAGTGTTTCAAGAAAACTATGCTCTACTTTCCCAATTACTTGAATTCTTTCGTACGGAAAATCGCTGAAAAAACCCGCTAGTTGTATTCCAGGCCTATTCAGCTCAATGGAGTTTACTTGAGCGCTTTCATTGTCAAAATGATTCACTTCTTCTAGTTTTAGATCTCGCGCAATTTTTTTTACTGTTATGCTTTTACTTTTTAGTGTCATTAGAAATCATCTCTATCTTGCTGTTCCTTGCGACATGTTTCATACGGCTCTGCTGGAACGATAAGAGTTGCAGCTATATATACTATAAGTCCAAACCCGTAAAAAATTTTTGCGAAGATCCAAAGTAGTGGTATAATTGTAGAGTCTGTATTCGTGTACTTTGCAAGTCCACCACAAACACCTGAAATCTTTTTATCAGTCCTTGACCAATATAATTTTTTTGCCTCCATTATTCATTCTCCCTTTCATTCTTCCTATTTATTAATATTATAATATACTATTTTTTTCATTTCTTCAATGCTTTATGTTGAAAAAAGCTATAAATACGGTTTGCATCTTGTGTGCTTATTCCATCTACTCCCGTCTTTGACACTTAAAGATCAGAAAAATCGTGATACCCATTGAAAACAACGGGTTTTCACGATTTTTTTAAATAATAAAAAGTGAGTATCTTTTTTACTTTTTTCATTCACGCAAAATTTTTTTCATTTTTTTATTAGTTACTATTTGATAATCTGTTCTA
>JAJOKQ010000119.1 GCA_021129785.1 Clostridiales bacterium
TGATGAATCAAGAGTTACAACAAGACATGAACAAGGGTGGGTTGGAAAAGTTTCAAGCGACCTAAAAGAAGTATTTAGGATAGCAAATGAATATAAAAGTAAAAAAGAAACAGTTTCTATAGCATATATTGGTAATATTATAGATCTGCTAGAATACGCAGTGGAAAATGATGTGAAAATCGAACTATTGTCTGATCAAACATCATGCCACGCTGTATATGAAGGCGGATATTGTCCGCAGGGAATTACTTTTGAAAAAAGAACCAAAATGCTTAAAAACGATAGAGAAGCATTTGTTAAACTTGTAGATGAATCGCTAATTATACACTTTGAACTTATTAAAAAATTAGTAGATAAGGGAACATATTTCTTTGACTACGGGAACTCGTTTATGAAAGCAATATACGATGCAGGAGCTAAAGAGATTTTAAAAAATGGGATTGATGAAAAAGATGGATTTATTTTCCCATCATATGTTGAAGATATTATGGGACCAGAACTATTTGACTATGGATATGGACCTTTTAGATGGGTTTGTTTAAGTGGGAAACATGAGGACTTGCTTAAAACAGACAAAGCAGCAATGGAGTGTATTGACCCAAACAGAAGAGGACAAGATAGAGACAATTATAATTGGATAAGAGACGCAGAAAAAAATCAACTAGTCGTAGGTACACAAGCTCGCATCCTTTATCAAGATGCAATGGGTAGACTTAAAATTGCGCTTAAATTTAATGAAATGGTCAGAAATAGAGAAGTAGGTCCTATCATGCTTGGAAGAGATCATCATGACGTAAGCGGAACGGATTCGCCGTTTAGAGAGACAGCGAATATTAAAGATGGTAGTAATGTAATGGCTGATATGGCTACACATTGTTTTGCAGGTAATGCTGCTAGAGGAATGTCATTAATAGCTCTGCATAATGGTGGAGGAGTTGGGATTGGTAAATCTATTAACGGTGGTTTTGGAATGGTTCTTGACGGTAGCGAACGTGTTGATGAAATATTAAAAACCTCAATGCCGTGGGACGTTATGGGTGGAGTAGCAAGACGAGCATGGGCGAGGAATGAAAACTCGATAACTACAAGCATGGAATACAATAAAGCAAATACTAAAACAGATCACATTACAATTCCATTCTTACCAGATGAAGATTTAATAAAGAAATTAGTAAAAAAGCAAATAGATAAATAAAGGAGACAACAAAAATGAAAAAAATTGTACAATGTGTGCCTAACTTTAGTGAAGGCAGAGACAAAGATAAAATTGAAAAAATTGTAAATTCTTTCAGAGGTAAAGAGGGAGTTAAACTGTTAGATTACAGTAATGATGAAGACCATAATCGTATGGTTGTTACTGTAGTAGGGGAACCTGAACCATTAAAAAAGGCAGTAGTAGAAGCAATGGGGGTTGCAATTGCTGAAATTGATATGACTAAGCACGAAGGTCAGCATCCAAGAATGGGAGCAACTGACGTTGTACCGTTTATCCCAATTAAGAATGTTTCTATGGACGAGGCAATAGAAATTGCTAAAGCAGTGGCAAAAGAAGTATCTGAAAAATATGGACTACCAATTTACTTGTACGAGAAAGCTGCAACCTCAAAAGAAAGAGAAAATCTAGCAAAAGTTAGAAAAGGTCAATTTGAAGGAATGGCTGAAAAAATTAAGGAAAGTAATTGGAAACCAGATTACGGTCCAGATTCTATCCATAAAACTGCAGGAGTTACAGCAATAGGAGCAAGAACAGCTTTAGTTGCATTTAATGTAAACCTAGATACTGACAATCTTGAAATTGCTAATAAAATAGCGAAAAACGTACGTTACATAAGTGGTGGACTTAGATTTTGTAAAGGGATGGGAGTTGCACTAGAAGACAGAGGAATTGTTCAGGTTTCAATGAATATGACTAACTTTGAAAAAACACCTCTTTATAGAGTATTTGAGCTGATTAAAATAGAAGCAAAGAGATATGGAGTAAATGTAGTAGGAAGTGAAGTTATAGGGCTTGTTCCAATGGATGCACTAATTGATACAGCTGAATATTACCTAGGAATAGAAGAGTTTTCTACTGAACAAGTATTAGAAAAAAGAGTAATGGAGTAGATATATGAAAAAAATGATAATAATAAACGCAAATGAGCTTGTAACATGCAGTGGATTTAAAGCTAAAAGTGGAGCTGAAATGTCTGAACTAGGCATTATCGAAAATGGTGCTGTTGTTATTGAGGATGGAATAATAAAGGCAGTAGGAAAAACTAGTGATATCTTAAAAGAATATGACGAAACTAAATATGAAGTAATTGATGCCACTAACAAAGCAGTCTTACCAGGATTTGTCGACCCTCACACACATTTTGTATTTGGTGGGTATAGGCACGAAGAGTTTTCGTGGAGACTAAAAGGCGAAAACTATATGGAAATAATGAAACGTGGTGGAGGCATTCTTAGTTCAGTTAAGATGACTAAAGAAGCTACAGAAGAAGAATTGTATGAATCGGGATTAAAAAGATTGGATTCTATGCTTTCATTTGGCGTAACGACTGTTGAAGGTAAAAGTGGTTATGGTCTAGATTTTGACACTGAAATCAAGCAATTAGAAACTATGAAAAAGTTAGAAAAGGTGCATCCAATAGATATTGTAAGCACTTTCTTAGGAGCTCATGCAGTGCCTAAGGAATACAAAGGGAATGAAGATGCTTTTATTGACTATGTAATTGACGAAGTCATGCCTACGGTTGTAGAAAAGGATTTAGCAGAGTTTTGTGATATTTTCTGTGAAAAAAGCGTTTTTTCAGTTAAACAATCGAGAAAGCTGCTAACAAAAGCAAAAGAAATGGGTTTAAAACTTAAACTTCATGCAGATGAAATCGTGCAGTTAGGCGGAGCAGAACTATCAGCAGAGCTAGGTGCTATTTCTGCTGATCATTTACTGCAAGCATCGGACGAAGGCTTAGCACTAATGGCAGAAAAGGGCGTTGTAGCAACTCTTTTGCCAGGAACAGCATTTAGTTTAAAGGCTGAATATGCAAGAGGAAGATACATGATTGACAATGGTTTATCTGTTGCCCTAGCAACTGACTTAAATCCTGGTAGTTGCTTTACTGAATCAGTTCCTTTAATATTTGCTCTTGCTACTCTTTACATGAAGCTCACAACAGAAGAAGCTATCAATGCATTTACAATCAATGCAGCTGCATCTCTAGACAGAGCTGATTCGATTGGAAGTATTGATGTCGGGAAAAAAGCAGATATCATAGTACTTGAATTCCCATCATACAAGTTTATTCCTTATCATATAGGTGTAAGCACAGTAGAAAAAGTAGTGAAGAATGGTAGCTTAGTTTTCGATAAAACAAAAGGAGGCAGAATTTAATGCTCGCAGAAATGAAACTTAATAAATTTTTAGAAAAAACAGGATCGAGTGAAGCAGTACCAGGTGGGGGGAGTATTGCAGCAATGAGTGCAGCAGCAGCAGCAGCTCTAACCGAGATGGTGGCTCGTCTTACAATAGGCAAGAAAAAATACATTGAAGTTGATGAAGAAATGAGAAACGTTGCACAAACCGCTTCTATATTAAGAGAAGGATTTGTAGTTGCAATTGACAAAGATGCTGACGCATTTAACAGAGTAATGAGCGCATTTAAAATGCCAAAAGAAACTGAAGAACAGAAAGAATTAAGAAAAATACAAATACAAAACAATATGAAGAAAGCATCATTGGTTCCATTAGAGGTTGCAGAAGATTCATTCAGCCTGATGGTGTTGATTAACGTTATTACTGAAAAAGGAAATAAAAATGCAATAACTGATGCTGCGGTAGCTGCAATGATGGCGAGGACTGCCGTTTTATCAGCTCTATATAATGTAAAAATTAATTTGTCTTCTATA
>JAJOKQ010000093.1:0-3494 GCA_021129785.1 Clostridiales bacterium
GCGGTTTTTCTTTGGGCTATAGTTTTCATAAGTTACTTTACACTACCTTGCCATCGTTATCATTTGATTATACACTATTTTTTTGTTTTGGCAATCGTTTTCAGAAAATTACTTAAATTATTCTTGCGTCTATACCAAAAAGCAAACACGCTTCACTCTAAAACAAAGCAATTTCTTATTCTCACGATTTTCCAAAATCAAAACGTTACTAACAACCGATTCTCCGACTCTGTAAAAGCAGGTATAACTAAATGATACTTTATTTCTATCTTGCTTTTTTGTTTTTCTTCTTTAATATCAATATCTAAGAAACCAGTCATTATTTCGATTTCAAAATCCCCATAAGCTGTGCTATAATCACTCTTATTAATTTTGTCTTTTTCAAATACAAGGCTAGATGTTGTTTGCCCGTAACGTTTCATAGTAATCTTTTTATCATCTTCTATTTTGAGCGAAGTCGTTGTTCCTTCCATCCCAGAAATTTCAGATTCTTTGTATACTATGTATGTATTGTCCTTTTTAGTATATATAGTACCTTCCGTTGTTAACTCTATAGTATTTTCTTCACCTTCAGTATTCTTTTGTGTCCCTATTACTTTTAACATTATCTCTTTTTTCATAAAGTTCATCCTTTCGCAGCTTTGTTATTTTTTATTTTCGTCTGTACACTATAATCTATGTTTTTTAAGTGCTAATTGTATTAGTCTATCTATCAAATCTTCGTAGTTTATTCCTGAAGCTTCCCACATCTTAGGATACATGCTTATTTCTGTAAATCCAGGCATTGTGTTTATTTCATTTACTAGTAGTCGGTTTGATTTAGATTCTAAAAAAAAGTCTACTCGTGCCAAGCCAGAACAGTCGATTATTTTATACACCTTTATTGCCAAATTTTTCACCTGTTCAATTAGCTCATTCCCAATGTCAGCAGGTATAATGAACTTACTCTTTCCGTCGAAATATTTATCGTTATAGTCGTAAAATTCTCTCGAAGGTATTATTTCTGCAGGCAGTGAAGCAATTGGATATTCGTTCCCCAAAACTGCGCATTCAATTTCTCTGCCATCAATAAACTCTTCTACCAAAACTTTTTTATCGTATTTAGATGCTAATTCAGTTGCGCTAATCACTTCTTGTTTGTTTTTAGCTTTACTAATCCCTACGCTTGAACCAAGGTTAGCTGGTTTTATAAATACAGGATAACCAAAAAAAGATTCTATTTCGACAACTACATCATCAGGGGTCAAGTTTTTATAGTTTTTTATTACTTTATACTTTGCCTGCGGGATTTTTTCAGCATCGAATACTTTTTTCAACATTGCTTTATCCATTGCAAGCGCCGACGATAATACTCCAGCACCTATGTATGGAATGCCCAGAATCTCAAGTAATCCCTGCACCTTACCATCTTCACCATATGGTCCATGTAGTGCTGGGAATACTACATCTATTTTTAAATTCTCTAGTTGCCTTGCATCTTTTTTTAGTGCTTTAATTTCGCTTGCATTTTCCTTACCTGTTGAGTCATCTAACAAACTGATAAAACTCAAGTTTTCTCCCTCTGCTAGTTGTTCCCATTCACCTGTTTGAATTTTATCATAACTACCTTTATATTTCTTCCATATCCCATCTCTTGTTATCCCTACAGTAATAATCTCGTATTTTTCCTTGTTCATAGCATTCAGCATGGAAGTTGCCGACATCAAAGAAACTTCGTGTTCTTTTGACTTCCCACCAAATAATACCATCACATTTAATTTGCACATTTTTATACCTACTCTCGCGCATTATTAATAATTAGCATCCTTAGTTAATTATATTTACTATCTATATTATAATACCTCTCTTTAGTTTATTATTCAACTACCATATTGATAGCTGTACCAACAAAACATTAATAGAATAAAAAACTGGTAATTCTGCTCTCTTACAAACGTTGAGCTGAATTACCAGTCTGTCCTTTAATACATCAAAGCTGCTCTAGTTATTTCTTCTCTTGATGCCATCACCCAGTCCCATATTTTTGATCTTAGTTGAATTGGAATTTCATCTTGTGTAGCGTTATACAGTTTTTTATACTCTTCTTCTGATAGTATTTTTTTAGCTCTCTTCTAGTTTCTTCGTCAATCAATCCGTGCTTTACGCCAGTATCTCTTCGAAAAAGTTCAACAATGTAATTCTCTAAATTGTTATGATCAAAATAGATTTTTGCATATAAATCTTCTCTTCTATCAAAAGGTAATAGAAGATGATAGCCGCTCTTAACTAAGCAATCGCATTTTTCAGTTTTATAGACGCATTCAACGCGCGATGTTACATAACTTCCGATCTTAACCCAAGGCGCAGGAATTATACTTACCACAGAGCCCTCATAACAAAGACCCTCTCTTTTCAAGGTTTCAAGTTTGCGTCTATTATAAGTGCTTTTAATTTTAAGTCCCACACCCAAAATAATCCACACAGCACCATTTAATACGAATGCCCAATTTCCGCCTATAATTAAAAGTATTAGCCCTATTAAGAAAAATGGAATACCAAATAAGAATAAAGAAGCTTTATATAGCCCTTTCCAAGGCGTTTCTACAATTTTCACCAAAGCACCTCCAAATTTTGAGAATAAGTTGGATTCAACTGACAACATCATGACTGTCATAATTTTACTTGTGCCGTTAAACGCAGTGGTATATACGTTAGGTGACAGTATAACCATTGTTAATGATTATACTTTTACTACAATAAATCTAGAACTATCACAAAGGTTAAATATCTATTTAACCTTTTTCTATTTCTCATGCATACACCTAATCCAGTAGGTGTGTGCATGAATGATACAATACTTCTGATCCAATTTATACAAAAGAGAATATTGATTTTTAAGACACTCCAATAATAAGTCTCATATGATATAAACTGTAAAATCATATAGGGAGAAAGTAGCTTCCCCTACAAGTTAAGAACTCCATCATGGAATGTTTTGCACTTGATGCAAGTCATACTCACCCCAAACAAAACCATACTGCAAAGTGCATTTACGATCGCCTCGTTGCCGAACTGGATTTTACAGACTCATACACTACTGTTAGACGACTTGTAAATGAGCTATCTAATAAATCAAAAGAACCCTTTATTACTTTAGCATTCAACATAGGAGAAGAACACAAGTTAAAATTGAGTCCTTCCGTGCACGCTTCTTAAAGTACACTATACTTTTAACCCGAATTCCACGTCAACTTAAATAACTCCCCATTTCCAAGTAATTTACGAAGAATTTAAGTAGTATTGTCTATATTTTAACATTTACCGAACCCCTCTTCAACAAAAATAATAATTTTTCTAAAATATTCTCATAGATGGCCTTCTACGTTGACGACACTGCTATCGATATCAATTGTGACAGATGTCAGATTGCTTTTAGAAAGTAGTCTTTTGAAAATTCTAATATTTATATCTCTAAACATTTGAGTTGTCTTGAAAGTGAAGTTTCCTAAAAACCT
>JAJOKQ010000093.1:3504-3705 GCA_021129785.1 Clostridiales bacterium
TTAGCTTTAAAATCAATTTTGTTAATCATAATTAAGTCCCCTTTTTAATCGCTTTTCTTACTCCAATTTTATCACATTAATGGTATGAAAATCAAATGACTCCACATGTTTTTATGTTTCTTTCTTTCACCCAATGGGTGAAAGTTAAATTTCAAAGGAACCCTTTTATACTAGGGCTTTAACGGTGCTTTTATATTTGCT
>JAJOKQ010000154.1 GCA_021129785.1 Clostridiales bacterium
TCGGGACAAGGGACGGCTCTCTCGGGACAGGGGACGGTTCTTTGTCTCGACTTTGAATTTGGACAAAGAACCGTCCCCTGTCCCAGACTCTGCCTCATTTTTTTCAATTGCAATACGTGTTTCACTAGCATATCTGTTAAATTCCTCAATTAGATACGGTTCTGTATTAAATCCTAAATAAACAGTTTTATTACCTTTTAAGCTTTTAACAAGTTCTAATAAAGGGGCTACACCAATACCTCCACCAATAATTAAGTAATTAATACTAGTTTCGTCAATGTAGAATCCATTCCCTAATGGTCCCATTATATCGATTTGTTCGCCACTAAGCATTTTAGCAAATTCAGCTGTTCCTTTCCCTACTACAGCATATACCAAAGTTACAGTGCCTAGCTTTCTCTCTACTTCGCATATGCTTATCGGTCTAGGCAATAATAAATCTCTACGCTTACAAAACACATTTAAAAACTGGCCAGCCTTAGCTTCATTTGCAACTAATGGTGCTGAAACTATCATTTTAAACACTTTTTTAGCTATCTTCTTGTTCTCCACTATCTCTACCGCATGCTTCTTTTTCATTGAAACCCCCTTTTCCTAAATTACACTCTGTATATCCGCTTTCATATCTATCACTGCCTGTCTTGCTGCCTTAGCAAATTCTTTTTCTGTAAATCTGTTGGCATATATCTGGTTTTTATACGCCGCAATTATTCCTCTTGATGAGTTTATTATCGCACCTAGCCCATTTTTATCAAATGCAACTTTTAAATCTTTAGCACTTCCCCCTTGCGCTCCATATCCTGGCACTAGAAAAAACACATGCTTTAAACTTTCTCTCAGCTCTTTTAATTGTTCAGGATAAGTTGCTCCTACAACAGCTCCAATAGAACTGTATCCTCTTTCGCCAATTAACTCTCTACCCCATTTACTTATGAGGTCTCCCACTTTTTCGTATACTTTTTCTCCATCTACCACCAAGTCTTGTATTTCTCCGCTTCTATCATTTGATGTTTTAAGTAGTATAAATAATCCCCTGTTGTATCTTTTACAGTCTTCAATAAATGGTTCAACTGAGTCATGTCCCAAATACGGGCTGATTGTGATTGCATCTTCTTCATAAACTTTCACACTCTCCCCTTCAATATTCACTTCACCAATATGCCCGTTCGAATATGCTTTGGCGGTTGACGCGATATCTCCCCTTTTAATATCTCCAATAATAAACAAATCTTTGTTTTTTGCATACTTTATTGTCTCGATATATGCTCTAATCCCTTCATGCCCAAATTGTTCATACATTGCTATTTGTGGTTTAACTGCTGGTATTAGATCGTATGTCTGGTCGATTATTTCTTTATTAAATCTTAAAAAGATTTCTGCCACAGCTCTTGGAGTTTTTCCGTGTCTTTGAAACTCTTCTGTTTTAATAAATTCTGGCACAAAATCTAACCTCGGATCTAGTCCAACAACGGTTGGGTTTTGTTTTTCTTCTATCTTACTAATTAGTAAATCTATCATACAACACCTCACTTTTTTTATTCGTACTATCAAGAGTTTTAATACGTTGTTACACCTAATCCCTTTATTTTATGAGGCTCATTCGACTCGCAGGCTTGCTCAGGACAACGATAAAACAACTTTTCATCGAATCTTTGACATTGCCTTTTTGTAGCTATATTTAATCTCTCCATTTACAATTGTGTAAATCACTCTCCCTTTTACTTCTTTACCATGAAAAGGAGTATTTTTGCTCTTAGATACAAATTCATCTTTATTAATTCTGTATGACTCATTTGGATTGATAATAGTTATATTCGCTTTATCCCCTACTGATAATCTAGGTTCATCTACACCGATAAGTTTTGCAGGATTTACACTCATTTTTTCAATCAACTGCATCGGTGATAAAACGCCTTTTTCAAGCAATTCACTCATGCATATTGACCATGCAGTTTCCAAGCCTACAATCCCAAATGGGGCTTCGCTGAATTCTACTTTTTTTTCTTCATCAGTATGTGGTGCATGATCGGTAGCAATTATATCAATCGCTCCATCTTTAAGCCCTTCTATTATTGCCTCAATATCTTCTTTAGTTCTTAGCGGTGGATTCATTTTTGCATTTGTTCCCCATGTCGTTACTGCTTCATCTGTTAATGTAAAATGATGTGGGCATACTTCTGCAGTAACATGCAAGTTTCTTTTTTTCGCTTCTCTTACTAGTTCTACACTACCTTTAGAACTGATATGGCATATGTGTAATTTTGCACCAATTCTGCTAGCCAGATTTATATCTCTTTTAACAATATTGTCTTCAACGTCTCTTGATATACCTTCAACTCCCATTCCATTTGCAACTATTCCTTCGTGCATCGCACCTTTCCCTACAATCGCATGATCTTCGCAATGTGACATAATAGGTATATTTAGATTTTTTGCTTTAAGCATAGCTTTTTTGAATAATTCAATATTCATCAACGTTTTCCCATCTTCACTTATAGCACATATTCCTGCTTTATGCATTTCTTCAATGTCTGAAAGCTTACGACCCTCTTGGTCTTTCGTGATACTACCTATTATTTGAAGATTAACAATTTTTTTCTCACTAGCTTTTTTATTTATATACTCAACTACTTTAACATTATCTATAACAGGTTTTGTGTTAGGCATACAGCATATTGTTGTAAATCCGCCTTTTACCGCGCTCATAGCACCAGTTTCAATTGTTTCTTTATGCTCAAATCCTGGTTCTCTTAAGTGAACATGCACATCAATTAGCCCTGGAACTACCCACAAATTTTCTGCATTAATCTCTTCACTGACAACTGCATCTAAACATGTTCCTACCTCTCTTATTAATCCGTTCTCCACTAGTATATCTAATTGCTTGTCTATCTTGCTTAATGGATCAATTACTCTGCCTGCTTTAATTAGTATTTTCAATACATCATCTCCTAACTGTTATATGTCATGCGTCCCCCCTTGCCACTCTGAGCGAACGCAATGTAGTCGAATAGGACTCGCCCTTTTACAAAAATAAAAGACAATAAATCAAGGTCTCAACAACCGTTGTTTATTGTCTTATCATACGAATTTATGTTGCATAAAATACAACTTTTTATATTCACAAATAAATTATTCATAGTAATCATCATCAATCCTTTCATGCCTCTCTGGACAAAGTTAAAGGTGCAAGATTTCTTCTTAATATCTTAGCATAATGGTGATGTCGTGTCAATTGAAGTTTTAGCAAAATTTCATCTTAATCTGCGGTAATTTTTTTGAATGTCATAAGTCTGTTATTATCACTCCAAACAAATCTGTTATTTATTCTCTACTCCCTCAAATCAATCTTCTCAAGCAAGTAAAACAATATCTTCTGTGTTTTAGTAATGATATGAGCTTCTAAGGTCATTCCTATTCTGATTTCTTTTTCTATTCCTTTATGCCCTACAAGTGTTTCGTCTTCGATTTCTGCTTCTACTAAGAAAACGCTCATTCCTCTTGCTTCGTTTATTATTGGTTCTACTCCTATTTTTGTTATCTTGCCCATTAATTCTCCGTATTCTCTGTGTGGTAAAGCTTCAAATTGAAGCCTTATTTTATCTCCTACTTTAATATGTGCTATGTCGCTGTTTGCTACGTATATTAGGGCTTTATGTTGCATTGTTTGGGTTGGCACTATTGTGGCTATAACTGCTCCACT
>JAJOKQ010000061.1 GCA_021129785.1 Clostridiales bacterium
GTCCTGCTAGAGATAGTGCCTTAACTTCGCCACTCTCTACTCTTGTCTTTTTAATTTTCACTACATTCCCTTTGTATGTTGTGTAGGCAACTGGCCAAGAATTTATTCCTCTGACTAAGTTATGTAGGTCCTTAGCAGGTTTTGTCCAGTCTATTAAGCCTAATTTCTTATCTAACATTGATGCGTAAGATGCTTTGCTGTGATCTTGTTTAACTCTTTTAATATGACCTTTTTCAACTAATCTAATTGTTTTTATCAAAGTTTCAGCACCTAGAACTGATAATTCATCATGGAGCTCTCTTGCTGTAATTCTATCATCAATATCAACTGCATGTTTTAATAGAATATCCCCAGTGTCAAGACCTATGTCCATATACATGGTTGTAATTCCAGTACTCGTTTCTCCATTTATTATTGCCCAATTAATAGGAGCAGCTCCCCTATACTTTGGAAGCAGAGAGGCATGTACATTAATACAGCCCAAAACAGGGATGTCTAAAACAGCTTTACTTAAAATTTGTCCATATGCTACTACAATAATTAAATCAGGTTTAATTTCAACTAAAGCGCTAATTGTTTCTTCATTGTTTAGTTTGCTTGGCTGAAAAACTTCAATATCGTGCTTTTTAGCTTCTAGTTTCACTGGTGTTTGCAAAATCTTTTTGCCTCTGCCCTTAGGTCTATCTGGTTGAGTAAATACCGCAACAACATTGTATTCTTTTTTTACTAACTCCCTAAGGCAAGGCACTGCAAAATCTGGTGTACCCATAAATACTATCTTCACTAAATCACTCCTCTAAATCAACTATTCTATCGGTAAAAAGAACTCCATTTAAATGATCTATCTCATGACAGATTACTCTTGCAAGTAATCCTTCTGCTTCAATCATAGTTTTATTACCTTTACGATTTGTATATTCTAGTTTGATCTTCAAAGGTCTTTCTACTTCACCTGTTTTCCCAGGTAGACTTAAACACCCTTCTATGCTATACTCTTTTCCTTCTTGCCAAACCACTTTCGGATTAACAAATACAAGAGGTTTCTTATCAATATCAACAATTATTACTCTTCTAAGAACACCCACCTGTGGTGCTGCTAAACCAATACCATGTGCTTGGTACATTGTTTCAAACATATCATCAATTAACATATCTATTCTAGGAGTGATTTTATCAACTTTTCTAGCTTCTTTTCTTAATACTGGATCGCTATCAACTCTAATTTGTCTTAAAGCCACTATTCTTACACCTCGCTACATAAAATTATTTGGATTAATATCTACACTTACCTTAACGTTTTTAGGAATGTATTTGCTTCTATGTTTAATAACAAAATAGCTTATAATTCCCTTTAAGATTGAAATAGAAACATTATAATCTTTAAGCAATATATTATACCGGTACTTCTGACTAATTTTCGGTATGATTGCTTCGTTTGGTCCTAAAAGCACCTCTTCAAGATCTGAAATGCCTTTCTCAATAAGAACATACTCTATCGCTCTATAAATTTTTTCTGTCGTTATCTTAACTTCATTTTTATTCTTTCCACTAAAGTTAATTGCAATCATAGCTACAAAAGGTGGATAAATAAATTCTTTTCTAATTTGTATTTCTTCATTAAAAAAATTGATATAATCATGCTCTCTAGCTGTTTCAATGCTATAGTGATGCGCATTATCAGTTTGCAATATAACCTTGCCCTCGTCAAGACCTCGTCCTGCCCTTCCTGCCACTTGAGTAATAAGTTGGAAAGTCTTCTCGGCAGCCCTAAAATCAGGTAAATTAAGCGTTGCATCTATATTAATGATTCCAACAAGTGTAACATTAGGGAAATCTAATCCTTTAGAAATCATCTGTGTTCCAATTAGAATATCTATCTCTCTTGTTTTAAATTTATCTAATATTTTTTGGTGTGAGCCTTTGCCTCTAGTAGCATCTACATCTAATCGCGCAATTCTAGCTTCTGGTAAAATTGACTGCAACAATTTTTCTAGTTTTTGAGTTCCCACTCCTGCATAGCTAATAATCTTACTTCCGCATTCGCTACACAGATTCGGTGTTTTTTTTCTATCCCCACAATAATGACATTTTATTTCGTTAGTGTCAATATGGTATGTCATTGTAATATCGCAATCCCTGCATTTTGCGACGTGCCCACATTTTTTACATGAAATAATTGTCGAAAAACCACGGCGGTTCAAAAAAACTATAGTTTGTTTCTTAGCTACAAAATTTTCTTTAATCATATCATGTAGTTTTACGCTAATTGCACTATCATTACCAATATCTAGTTCGTCACACATGTCAACTATCTCAATATCAGGTAATCCTAGAGTAGTTACTCTATTTTTGAGTGTTAAAAGATTATAGCTACCTATGCTCGCTTTGTAAAAACTCTCCACAGAGGGTGTCGCCGAACCTAACACCAAAACTGCATTTTCTACTTTGCTTCTAAAGATTGCAATTTCAGTTGCATGGTACTTAGGATTTTGTTCTGATTTATATGAGGTTTCGTGCTCTTCATCGATAATTATAATCCCTAGTTTATCAAGCGGTGCAAAAATGGCTGATCTTGCTCCAATTACAATGCTAACCTTACCTTCTTTTATTCTTCGCCATTCATCGTATCTTTCTCCTTCGGATAGACTGCTATGAAGTACAGCTATGCAGTCTCCAAATCTTCCTCTAAACCTCTCTACTGTTTGCGGTGTCAAGGATATTTCAGGAACCAAGACTATTCCCTGTTTTCCGCCTTTAATAACCTCTTCAATAACTTGCAAATATATTTCAGTTTTTCCACTTCCAGTAATACCATGTATTAAAAAAGCATCTTGCCTTTTGTCTTTAATGGATTCTACAATTTTTTCTATTGCAGATTTCTGTTCACTTGAAGGCGTAATTTTTGGGTACTTCTCTACATCTTTGTTTAGAAATGGATTTCTCTTTACTTCACAGTCTACATATCTAAGAAAACCTTTGTCTACCAAAGAATTTATTGAAGATCTTGAAACATTAAGAACTTTAATCACATCTGCAACTAGGCAGCTTTTTTCTTTTTGCAAGTACTTTAATATTTGCTTTTGCTTAGGAGCTGATTTCATTTTACTCAAAACTTTCTCACATTCAATATCACTTATTGCTAATTCTAAATGTTTTTCTGTTTTTGATTTAATTCTAGATAAGAATTTATATTCAATATCAATTATCTCTTTTTCTTTTAAATTCTTAATTACTGAGCTTATATCATTAAATGATAAAGATTTACGTAGTGCATCTAAAGACGAAACGCCACCTGCTTCATGCAAAGCTTCTACAAGTTTTTCTTGCTTAAGAGATAATTTCAACCCCTTTTCTCTCCAGTCTAAATCAAGCAGTGTAATGTTTTTTTTTTCTTTATTAACTATTCCTGCAGGCATAAAAGAATTTATTGCTTCTACATATTTACACAAGTATTTCTTTTTCATCCAGTAAATCATCTTTATTTGATTCTGCGATAAAATAGGATCAATGTCAATGCTTCTAACAATTTTTTTTAATTTATTATTATTCGCTTTGTTCTGGATGTTTAGCACATATCCTTCTATTGTATTATTTCCATTGCCAAATGGTAGAACTACACGCATACCAATCTTAATTTCATTTTTCATGTGTTCAGGAATTAAATAGTCAAATAATCTATCAAGATTATGAACATTTCTA
>JAJOKQ010000085.1 GCA_021129785.1 Clostridiales bacterium
CTCTGTCAGTAGACATATCCATTATCATTTCCATTGACTCTTGCATGCTTGAATACTCGGCTATTGCATTCAAATAATCATCTAAATATCTAAGACTATTATCAAGTTCTTCGCCTTTATATGGAGCAATAGTTCTATAATTTTCAATCTCTTTCGCTATTGTATCTATTAAAGATCTAATTTGTGCTACGTAATTTGAGTCGCTAGTGCTGATATAATCTTTTTGTAGCATTTCAACACTGTGTGCTTTCTCCTCTAATAAAGTCGATTTTTCTACTTGCGTTTTTTCTTGATCTATTGTATTTAATTGCAAATAAAAAATAGTCATCCCTATAACTGTTAACACAATTAAGATTGCAAACCCTCTTCCAATTTTGAATCCTATTCCGAACTTAACTTTCTTGTCTTTCATTTGTTTTTTTTCTCTTAAATCTGTTTTTTTACTCATGTTGTTGAATTTTGTCTTTTTCTCTTTTTTTCTTTTAAACATTTTTTGTCCCCCTTATGTACTGTGCATCTAGAAATGCAAACAGTTGCTTTTCGCAAATTATATTTTTATGTATTCCAACTCCTATTTACACTAAGTCTAAAATTGCCATAGCTGTCATTGCTTCTATTACAGGTACTGCTCTTAAAACTATACATGGGTCATGTCTACCTGAAACTTCGATTTCAACATTTGTTTTTGTTTTAACATCCACAGTCCTCTGCTTTTGCTTAATTGATGATGTTGGCTTGACTACAACTTTAAAAAGCAAAGGCATACCTGTACTTAAACCTCCTAACATGCCACCATTGTTATTATAATAAGTCTTAATGTAATCATTGTCAATATAATATTCGTCCATTATTTCTGAGCCTTTTTTTTCTGCCAAACCAAAACCAAACCCAAATTCAATTCCTTTTACTCCTGGTATCGAAAAAATCAAATGTGATATTTGACTTTCTAATGAATCAAAAAATGGTTCGCCAAGCCCAACTGGCAAATTAATTACTGCTGTTTCTATTATCCCTCCTACTGAATCATTTTTCCCCTTTGTCTTTATAATTAGTTGCTCCATAGCTTCAGCAGTTTCTAGTTCAATAGTCGGTAATTTTTTATGTTTTAAGGAATCTAAATCATCTAACTTAACGTTAACACTATCAAAAGCTACATCTTTCTCAGTTCCAATCTGCAAAATATGACTACCTATTGCTATTCCTTTAATTCTTAAGATTTGCTTTGCAACAGCACCTGCAAAAACAATTGGTGCTGTAATCCTGCCCGAGAAATGCCCGCCGCCTCTGTAATCATTGAAGCCATTGTGTTTAATAAAAGCAGGATAATCAGCATGACCAGATCTAATTATATTCTTTGTTTTGTTATAATCAGCCGAAGTTTGGTTGTTATTCCTAATCAGTGCACATAACGGTGCACCATTTGTTCTTCCATTAAAAAGCCCACTAACTATTTCAAATCTATCTTTTTCTTCTCTTGCTGTAACTAATTCGCTTGTTCCTGGAGCTCTTCTTTTCATTTCAAATTCTACTTCCTCCAAGTCAATTTTAAAACCTGCCGTTAGTCCATCTATTACTATTCCTATAGAGTCACCATGCGATTCTCCAAAAATTGTGTATTTAATTTTACTTCCCCATGTTGCACTCATTGATAACACCGCCTAGTTTTTTAAAATCGTTAAAAAAAATTGGATAAGATTTTTTAACTACGTTAGGATTGTTAATTGTAACTGGAGTTTCACACTTTATTGAAGCAATAGCTAATGCCATAGCAATGCGATGATCTCCCCAAGTATTTACTTCTCCCCCTTTTAATTTTTCCTTGCCTATAATTATCAACCCATCTATATTTTCTTTAATATCTGCACCAATTTTATTTAACTCAGTTGAAATAGCCTTTAGTCTATCAGATTCTTTAAACCTTAAGCGTTTTGCGTTAATAATTTTTGTTATTCCACTACTTAATGCACCTAATACTGCTAGTATAGGCACTAGGTCTGGGCATTCTGAAGCATCTATGGTTACACCATTCAATTTAGATTCTATTGCATGTAATGTGCTTCCTTTTTCAATAATATTCCCGCCCATTTTACGAATAATATCTACTATGATTTTGTCTCCTTGTAAAGTGTCTAGAGTAAAACATTCAATTGCTACTTTTCCTCCAAGCACACCCGCTGCTAACCAGAAAGCTGCCTGCGATAGATCTCCTTCAATTTCATAATCGCACGCTCTGTATTTTTGGTTCCCATCAACATAAAATTCCTTATAATTGTTGTTTTCAATATTAATTTCAAATCGCTTTAATGCTTCAATGGTCATATCTACGTATTTTTTAGACTCTAATTCTGTTTTAACAACTATTTTAGAATTGCCATCTAATAATGGCAAAACAAATAGTAGCCCCGTGATAAATTGCGAACTAATATTTCCATCAATTATAAATGTGCCTGCTGTCAATTTCCCTTTTACAGCAATAGGCAATTTTTTTTCTTTTCTTTTATACCAAATTCCTTGCTTGTCCATAATTTCTAAATATGAATCTATTGGGCGTGTTTTTAAACTATCGCTACCCGTAAATATAGTTTCTCCGTTTTGAAACAAAGAAATAGGCATGATAAATCTTAAGGTAGACCCGGATTCACTGCAGTCTATTCGCCTTTTTTTATCATCAACTGCGTTTACTCCACTAATTTCTAGTTTATCTGAATGCTCTTTAATCTTTGCCCCCATCAACCTCATTGCGTTTATTGTAGCTTTTACATCTTCCGAATAAGATATGTTGAAAATTTCACTTTTCCCGTCTGCCAGCCCAGCAGCTATTATCGCTCTATGGGAGTAACTCTTTGACGGTGGTAATTTAACATTTCCTTGCAATCTTGTTGGGCGGATTTTAATCTTGCTCAATTGGACACCTCTCTAAAATTATTAGTTCTTTTTTTACTAACTATTCTGTTCTATTTACTCTTTGGTTATTTTCCAGTGTCTCAGCAAACATTTCTGCTGCTAGTGGAGGACTAAATAAATATCCTTGCATAGTATCGCATTGTTTTCCTTTTAAATATTCTCTCTGTTCAATTGTCTCGACACCCTCTGCAGTAACTGTCATATTCAGTTTTTTGGCCATCATCAAGATTACATCTACTATAACCATGCTGCTTTTTGAGTTTTCAGCTTCTTGTATTATTGATTTGTCAATCTTTATTTCGTCAATGGGCATTTCATTTAGTCTGCTAAAATTTGAATAGCCAGACCCAAAATCGTCTATTGAAATAGATACCCCTAATTTTTTTAAACTGTCAAGTGTATTATTTGCGTTGTTAACACTTTCTACAACAATAGTTTCTGTTATTTCAAGCACCAAGTATTTTGGTTCTAGTTCTGTTTCGACTAAAATTCTCTTAACAGCTTTTTCTATGTCATACCCTTGAAACTGTCTTGGCGAAATATTTACAGCGACGTGCAAAGATCTAAATCCAGCATCATGCCATTCTTTTGTTTTCTTACATGCCGTTCGTAGTACCCATTCTCCAATCAGTACTATCAAACCAGTTTCTTCGGCTATTGGAATAAAATCGTCAGGCGGTATTTTACCAAGTTCAGAATGCTCCCAGCGTAGCAAAGCTTCCATCCCTATTATTTTCCCTGTGCCTAAATCAACT
>JAJOKQ010000051.1 GCA_021129785.1 Clostridiales bacterium
AGGTTGTGTAGTTACTACCTTCTCCAAACATTCTATTATCAAATTGCATTTTACCTAGGCACATATTAGGATTGTCAAGGAAATATTTATTAACTGGTACTCCATCTTCTGTTTCACCAATATTTAACCAGCTTGGGTTTTCTACTGATATTCTTTCTCTTTTTTTAAGAAACAATATGTCTGCTGTTACGTCGGTGTTTGCATTTTCTTTAAATGCTGTGTTTGGTAGTCTTATTGCTCCTATTAGTTCGGCTCTTTTAGCAATATATTTTCTTACTGATGGGTCTTTTTTATCTAAGGTTCCTTTGCTAGTTACAAAGGCAATTATTCCACCTGGTCTAACTTTGTCTATTGTTTTTGCTATGAAGTAGTCATGAATCATAAATTTATGTCTATCATAGAGCCTGTCGTATATTTTGTAATTTCCAAATGGGACATTGCCAATTGCTACGTCAAAGAAGTTATCACTAAAGTTTGTTTCTTCGTAGCCTTTAATTTTGATATTTGCTCTTTGATAGAGTTGTTTTGATATTCTTCCTGAAATTTCATCTAGTTCTACTCCGTATAGTTTTGAGTCTTTCATATTGTCTGGTATATGTGAGAAGAAGTTTCCTATACCCATTGAGGGTTCCAAGATATTACCACTGCTAAATCCAAAGCTTCTAAGTGCAGAGTATATTCCTTTAATTACTACAGGTGATGTGTAGTGAGCGTTTGGCGTTGATGCTAATGCACTTTTGTATTCTTCTGCTGTTAGTAGTTTTTTAAGTTCTTCGTATTCGTTGCTCCAAGCATCGTTACTAATATCAAATACATTTGCCATGCCACCAAATCCAACGTATTTTGCTAATGTTTTTTGTTCATCAACTGTTGCTAGTTCCTCTCTCTTTTCTATAGCTTTTAGCGTTTTAATTGCTTCTATGTTTGCTCTAAATTTTGTTTTAAGTCCACCAATTCCTATTTCATCGCCTATTGAGTATTTGTAGTTGATTTTTGGGGGTTCCGTTTTAGTATTAAGCTCAGCATCGTTATCACTCTTATTTGCTTCATCAATTCCTAATAGCCCAATGTTTCCCTCAATTGATTCAGCTTCTTCATCAAATTGCAGATCGTCAAAGTTCATAATAGAAACTTCGTCTTTTTCTACCTCATTTTCCTCACTATTAATTTCTGAGTAGTTTAGGTCAAATAAACTTGGCTGTTGCATCTTCCTTGCTATTAACGGTTCTTCCTTTTTATATCTAGGTTTAAAATACTTACCGTTATCAATTAGTTCTTCTAATAAAGTTGCAGCTTTAGTCCATGATAATTTGATTTTTTCTTCTACTCCATATACCTCAATTACAATACCTTTACTGCCATGGTCTTCGAAACCATTTATTTCATCTGTAAAATTGATAGACCTTCCACCAGTGCCATATTCATTCTTTAAGAAGTCTATTTTTTCTTTTGCTGTATGCTCTTTTGATAGAAAGTCTATTATTCTTTGTTTTCCGCCTTCAAATCCTGAACCGCCAAGTAATACTTTTTCTATTATTTTTTCTTTTGATATTGGTAAGTTTTCTATTTTGCTTAGTTTGCTTGGTTCTTCGTTATTTCCTAAAACAGAAAAACTGCCAACTGGCAGTTCATCTGTTTTGTTGATTCTATTTACTTTTGAAAAATCATCTTCTTCTACTTCATTAACGTCTGTTATCTGGCTCTGTAAACTACTTCCTTTAGAACTATCTCCTCTGCCCCTACTCTTATCATTTCTCTGTGGCGGAAACTCTGGTATGTGTCTATGGGGTTTGTCACTGGATCTTCTTTTAACATCTGCTTCATTAGTAGTTGCATCTCCAACCATGCTTCTTTGTCTGCTTGATGCATTTTCTCCATCAGGATTCCCTCTGTAAGTAGAAAACTGTATCTGTTTGGGTGTTCTTCCTTTAGGTAGTTCATCGCTTTTATTCCGTACTTCCCTAGTGGAGTTTGGTCTAGTTCTTTCTTCTTTGAAATCTGCAACTGTGGATAGTGAATTCCGTCTATTTCTGTGTAGTTCAAGTTTACTGCTTTCATTATCATTGCTCCTCTCGTTTGCTACAACTTTATTCCTTTCAATTTCTTTTAGCTTTACAATTTCTCTCTCAATATCCCTAAGTACTGCTTCTGATACAGTACTAACTGCATTTCCTAGTCTTAGTACTAATTTTTTAGTGTTAAAGTCAGTTATGAGGTTGAAAGGATTGTTACTGCTAGTATTAATGCTACCTACTGCCTGAGTATTTCCCCAGTTACACCTTTTTAATGTCATGTATTCTACACTGTCAGTAATCATTTGACTAAAGCATTTTTCTACTCCTGCGTAAGGCATATTTTCTAATCTTGTACCAATCAAGTCTTTTTTAAAATCTTTAAAAGATTCTTCATTGCTTCCTTCTACTGCTTGCTTTGTCATTCTCTTAATTAGTTCTTGTAAGTTTTTTGCTTGCATTTTTTCTGTTAATTGTTTTGTATTTTCTTCATTTAGTTTCCAGACTCTTGGTAGTGTATGTGACTCACCGTTAGTGTCTTTGATGTCAAATAGATATCTCAAACTAGGAACAGATTGATTTTCATCAAGTACTGCAATACTCTTAGCGCCTTTATTTATCCATCTCCCTATTCTTCTATTCCACATTTTCATGTCTGTAACTAGAGTAGCATTAGGTTTTTGTGCATATATTAGTAATACGTTACTAAAACTATGTTTGTACATTCTAGAGTGAAATGTTAAGAAGTTTTTCCATGTTTCTTTGTCTCTGATGATTTCAGCTAGCATGTAATCGTATATTTCTTTGATTTCTGTTAGTCTACTCAAGCATTTCCTCCCCTTCTTCGTTTTCTATATCTTTAGTCTCGGATTCTTTAGTTTTGCTAAAGTACATCTCAAGTGCTTTTTCTATAACCTTTTCAATATTCTTTTTGTTTTCTTCTGGTTTGAAGTATTTTGATATGATTTTTTGTTGTATTTTTACTCCTGCAGGTTTTTGGACTTTCTTTGTATCTTTTCCTGAGATGATTTCACTGGCTTTATCCCATGTTAGTTTTCCTTTTTTATCGGTTTCTCTAAGCTTAGCTGCTTTTTTCATGTCGACTTTAAATGTATTTTCTGAGATTATTGCTTCTACTATTTCTTGATTATCGTCTGAAAGGTAAGATAAATCTACTCCTGCCCTCATTGCAATTTTCCCTTCGTCTACTAGTTCTTTTAGTGGCTCGCTTAATTTGTTTATTCTTAAATATCTTGTTATTGAAGCTCTGGATAAGTTATATTTTTCTCCTACATTTTCTTTAGAATCTAACTTCGGCTCCAATGGAGCCGAAGTTTCAACATTAGCTAAATTTGGAGCTTTAGACAACTTTTCAATCTCATTTAAAAGGTCAGTTCTAACTCCTTGTTTCTTTATTGCATTATGCCTTGTTGAAATTACTGTTGCCCTTTCTGAGTGCAATAAATCACTAAATGAGCGTTGCATCATATTTGTTTCTGTTACAATTAATATTGCTTCTTCTTCTGTTAATCCTTCTTTAATGATCGCTGGAATATCTTTTAGCCCTGCTTCTTTTGCTGCATTAACTCTGTTATGTCCCGACAGGATTTCATGTCTAAGTCCTTTTTTTCTAACTACTA
>JAJOKQ010000084.1 GCA_021129785.1 Clostridiales bacterium
AAAACGTTGCGTATTTTATAGAAATTTGATATACTTAATTTGTGGTTATCCCCCTGGTAACCTCAATTATATAATCTCTATTCCCAATACCCCTTTTGAATCGCATCACACGGTGATGCGAGAACCTAGACCTATAAAGTCTAGGTTTTTTTTGCAAACTAATAATGTCTTAATTCAATATTCCCTTTTTCTTTTAGATACTATATACTTATATTAAGTAAACTGCATCATCAAATAAGAGAATCTCTATGTTAACACTCAGATATAAAACTAGAGATATCCCAAAAGATGATTCCCTTGTAACTTCCTCAGGCATTCGTCCTGCACAAGTTGTTATAATTATAATCTAAATAACCTAAAATCAGCGAGGTGCTTATTCAAATGATAAAACCAAAAATTGCAATTATTTTCACTGGTGGAACTATTTCAATGTCTGTAGACCCTAGAATAGGAGCAGCTATCCCTACTCTTTCAAGCCAAGAAATATTAGCATTGGTAACGAATATTGATAAATACGCAGATGTAGAAATCATCAATTTTTCAGAAATTCCTGGACCTCATTTTACTCCACAAAGAATGATGGATTTAAAAATTCTTGTATCTGATACACTAGGAAGAAAAGATATTCATGGAGTAATTGTTACTCATGGAACAGATACACTCGAAGAAACTGCTTATTTACTCGATTTAACAATTGACTGCGAAAAACCTGTTATTATTACTGGCGCTATGAGAAACAGTTCTGAATTAGGTTATGACGGTCCTAGTAATTTGGCTGCAGCCGTATGTACAGCTATTTCTAAGTATTCGCGCAACAAAGGAGTTCTTATTGTTATGAATAACGAAGTAAATGCCGCAAGCGAAGTGACTAAAACCAACACACTCAGCCTAAATACTTTTAGATCTTTAGATTTTGGTCCTTTAGGCATAGTAGATGATGACAAAGTCATTTTCCACCGTGAAATTATAAAGAGACAGTATATAGACACAAGTTCTATTATTGAAGATCTCCCTCTGATTAAATGTGTTGCCGGCATGGATTCTGATTTGTTAAAATACTGCGTTGATTCTAATGCGAAAGGAATTGTTATCGAAGCACTGGGGAGAGGAAACGTTCCTCCGAGCATGGTTGAAGGTATACAATACGCAATAGATAATAATATAGCCGTAGTAATGGTGTCTAGGTGCCCTACCGGAAGAGTTTTAGATACATATGGTTACTATGGCGCGGGTAAAAACTTAAGAAAAATGGGTGTTATCCTTGGAGGAGACTTGCCTGGTCAAAAAGCTAGAATTAAACTTATGTTAGCACTAAGTATTACGAACGATTATAATGAGGTTAAATCTATAATTGAAAGTAATCAATATCTCTAAAAATCGAATCAATTTAAAACCACGTTCCACCATCAACTGGTGGAGCGTGGTTCATTGATAAACTCTTTTACTCAACTGTAAAAGTTGTATCTTCATCTGTTTGAAGCTTAATTTGTTTTATTATCCCTACAAAAACACTATCTATCTCACTTGCATGAAACTCATATCTTTCTTTTTCTTTCATACTATCCCATAGCAATTTCAATCTATTAATAGCTTCTTCTCTACCTAAATAATTATTCGCTAACATCCCAAAATTGCTTGCCAACTTTAGTATTTTTTCTACATCTGTGTCGAATTTCAGCAATTCTTCATATATAAACAACGCTTTTTCAATTCTATCATTTTCAAAGTAATATTCTGTCATATATATACCAGCCTTAAACTTTATTTCACTATCTAAAGAAGCAAAATAAAAACTTTCGATATAGCTAACTATCTCGTCCTTTGGAACATACTTCTTAGCAAGTTCTAAAAATCGAAACAAACCTTGAATAGAGGTAGGAACCGACAACGACAAGTGACCTAGAGAATTCCTAATCAACAGAGTTTTTTCTTCATCTCCTAAACTATCGCTGTATGCTACTAAATAATAATTCATACCAAAAACGTCTTCGTATCCCTCTTCCTTTAGCCTTAGCAATGTTCCCATTGCATCCATATCATATAAATGTCTTTCTTGAAATGGAATATGACCAACAAATTTTTCATAATCAAGAGTAATAGCTGCGTTAATAAATTGTTGTCTCATTAAACTTGTTACTAAATCATCATCCACATATGAAGATACGATTTTGTCGGTTAAAAACATCGTACTTATCTGATAAAATGATAGATAATTATGCACAAAGTAATGCATATCATCATGCGCTCTCTTTAATATTACTGCCGATTCTGCTCTTGTTAAATTACGATATAGCCTTAGCGTGTTATCACTATATCCATTTATAATCCCATTGTTTATTAACTGAATTATCTTATCAGCATGAAGCATATCTTCATCCATATCAAGAAACTCTATTTGGCGCGCAAATACTGGAGGTGTTGTCACTGCCCTTACTAATAACATTGCTTCTTTACGCGTAATATGTTTTTCTGCGTTTAATGCTTCACCATGAAAAACGTCTTCGAATGTAATGCCTGTGTTGGTATAAAAATTTATGAAATTGTACAAATCAATCACGCTATAAAAAATGCTATCTTCAATGCCAATATCTTCATATGGGATATCATACGTAAACCCCAATATATCTATGTCTTCAAACAATTTTCTGTAAAACAACAAATTACTCAAAGCAACTATAAAATCACCGCGAGTGATATTCTCACTTGGTCTAAAATTTCCTTCTTCATCACTTTCTAGCAAAAACACTTCATTTACTGCCCATTCAACTGATTTTTTGCTCCAATGATTTTCAATGTCATTGATAACAGGCAGCGCATAAGCTAATCCTGCATTAAAGACAACAGCTGTTATAATTAAATAAATCATGATTTTTTTCATCGTTTCAAACCTCCTTACGAGATACTTATAACTATATTCATATCATAACATATTATGTGCCTATGTCATTTTACAGTTTAATGACAATCCAGAAACACGAGAATATTCAAAACGCGTCGTTCCACCTTCTTGCTCATTCTTCACGTACAAAATACGTACGCTTTATCAATCGCAATTGGTGCGCCTAGCCTTTTAAACATTCTCGTGTTTTTGACATACTATAATAAATGTTATACTGCCATGGGATAGTTACATAGTATCAAATATCTACGACAAAATTTTAATGCTTTGTATATAATCTATATTTATTAGATCTTCTTTCCCCTTTGATTCAACTTTTATCCAATTATCAATAATTTCTACAATCTTAACTTTACTGTATGTTTGCCCAAACCCTCCAGATATTGCTATAGTGCATTTTTTACCAATATAATTTTTAATTAATTCATTCGACATTTTAATTAAACCTCTTTTTTCTTAATTTTTTTTAAAACACCAATTCTTCTTTTTTGTGCTGGAAGTATTATGAATATTACAAAGAAAATCGGCAGATATATTGCTATCCATATTGATATATCCAAAATATCATCTCCTCTTTAAGTCAAGTACTAATTTGCAATACTTAACCACTTCCTTTTTGTATAATTCAAATACATTTTTATAATATCAAGTTGCCTTTGCAACTTATTA
>JAJOKQ010000096.1 GCA_021129785.1 Clostridiales bacterium
GGAGACTTAGTAAAAGTTTATTGTTATGATATGTACTATTATTAATTGCAACTATTCCCTAAATATACATTTAAAGAATAGTATGGTTTATAAAAAAATATAGCTTTTTTCTTATAAATTTGTTTGTACTTTGTAATATCAACTCCTCTCTATTTACATAGATAAGTCTTCGTTCTGTATTGCGGTCTACAAGCTACAAGCTCTATAGACAGAAAGCTACCCATTGGACTTACTGTTGATGACTACAATCAAGTTGTACATAGGGTTTTACTTAGTTAGGTTTTTTATTTTCTTAGTTCAAACTCTTTTTTCCATTTTTCAATTCTACCTAACGGTAAACTACAACTCCCAAGGTCGTCATGAATATCATCTTCAGTTGGTATCTGATGAAAATCTGAACCTGCAGTGCAGATTAAATTGTGTTTTTTAGCTAGCGACTCAAAATTTAATGCATCTTCTATTGAATGACTTGGGTGATAAGTTTCAATTCCATCAAAATCATGTTCAAGTATTTTATTTATTAGTTTCTTTTCTTTAATCAATCCCGGATGAGCTAATACTACTTTACCATGACTGGCTTTAATTAATTTTATTGCTTCTACAACACCTATTTTATCCCTTGGAATATATGCCTTGCTCCCTTTTACTAAAAACTCTTTAAAAGCTTCTGGTACTGATTTAGAATATCCTTTATCTGTTAGAATACGCGCAATATGGGGTCTACCAATTACATCTACCCCCGAAATTCTCTCTATTTCTTCAAAACTAATTTTGATGCCTTTCAAATTCAATAAATCGACAATTTTTTTGGCTCTTACTACTCTAGCTTTTTTTAAATTCTCTAATGCCTCATTCAATTTTTCTGATTTATGGTTGATAAAATAACCCAAGATGTGTATTTCTTCTCCGCAGTAATCTGTGCTTAGCTCAATACCAGGCACTACAACAAAATCTTTCAAATTATGAGCATGTCTCATCGCTTCATCAATTCCACCTACTGTGTCATGGTCCGTTATTGCGATTCCACTTAACTGTTTTAAGAGACTATAATTAATTACTTGGATTGGAGTAAATACTCCATCGGATGCTGTTGTATGTACATGCATATCAATTAGCTTCATATATACTCCTCTTCATTATTATTTCTATAACATAATACGAGCTACAAATATAGACTCGTATTTACTTTTATATCTTTCGATACTTACCTTGATTCAATAATTAGCTTTATTGCGGTTTTTTCTTCTCCATTAATTTCTATATCTGTAAACGCTGGTATGCAAATCAAATCAATTCCTCCAGGAGAAACAAAACCTCTTGCTATCGCTATTGCCTTTATTGCTTGATTCAATGCTCCTGCACCTATAGCCTGCATTTCTGCATTTCCATGTTCTCGTATAACACCTGCTATTGCCCCTGCTACAGAATTAGGTTTAGATTTTGCTGACACTTTTAGTATATCCACAATTTACGCCCCTTCCATTGGATTATTTTGTTATTAACATATCTCTTGTAATATATTCTACTTATTTATTATAATTCCTTCTATTTATACATATATTTATTCACTATTTCTTCAAAGAAGTATATTCTTCTATTTACTAGTTTTTAGGGAAACAAAATGTACTTAAATAGAAAAAAAAAGCTGAAGTCATTAAATTGACTTCAACTCTTTAAAAACTACTTCGCATAATCCACAGCTCTTATTTCTCTTATAACATTAATTTTAATCTGTCCTGGATACTCTAATTCAGCTTCAACATTCTTAGATATGTTTCTTGCTAACAATACAATATCAGCATCAGAATAAATTTCTGGTTTTACAATAATCCTTATTTCTCTTCCTGCCTGAATAGCAAATGTTCTTTCTACACCTTCGAAAGCATTAGCTATTTTTTCTAATCTGTCTAGTCTCTTGATGTATGTTTCTAATGATTCTCTTCTTGCACCTGGTCTAGCCGCAGATATTGCATCTGCTGCAGTTACAAGTATTGCTTCTACCGTTTCAGGCTCATAGTCACCATGATGCGTTGACATAGCGTGAATTACTTCTTTTGATTCTCTGTATTTTTTCAATAAATCCATACCTATTTCTACATGAGTACCTTCAATTTCATGATCTAGTGCTTTTCCTATATCATGCAACAATCCTGCTCTCTTTGCAAGTTTTACATCCACTCCTAATTCTGCTGCCATAATACCAGCTAGAGAAGCAACTTCTAGTGAATGATTTAATACGTTTTGACCATAGCTCGTTCTATACTTTAATATTCCTAGAAGTTTTACTAGTTCTGGATGAAGTCCATAAACTCCTATATCGAAGGTAGCTTGCTCTCCCTCTTCCCTAATCGAATTATCTACTTCTTGAGTTGCTTTTTCTACCATTTCTTCAATTCTTGTTGGATGAATTCGACCATCCAGAATCAAACGCTCAAGTGCAATTCTTGCTATTTCTCGCCTTATTGGGTTAAATCCCGATAAAATAACCGCTTCTGGAGTATCATCAATTATCAAATCAATTCCTGTTAATGTTTCAATAGTTCTAATATTTCTACCTTCTCTACCAATAATTCTACCTTTCATTTCATCGTTAGGTAAATTTACCACTGTTATAGTCGTTTCTGCTACATGATCCGCTGCACACCTTTGAATAGAGTATGCAATAATTTCTTTTGCTTTCTTTTCTGCTTCATCTTTTGCTTTAGATTCAATATCTTTGATCATCTTTGCAGATTCATGTTTTATTTCTTTTCTGACGTTATTCAAAAGAATTTGTTTCGCTTCCGCAGATGTTAAAGCAGATACTTCCTCAAGTTTAGCAATTTCTTTCTCGTACATCAAATCAATTTCTTGCTTCTTTTCATCAATTCCCTTAATTTTCTTATACATTTTTTCTTCTTTTAAATTTAAGTTTATTGATTTTCTATCTAACATCTCTTCTTTTTGAAGCAATCGTCTTTCTGCTCGTTGAATTTCATTTCGCCTGTCTCTATTTTCTTTTTCCACTACATTACGTAGTTTTAAGACTTCTTCTTTTGCTTCTAGTAAAAGCTCTTTTTTACTAGTCTCCGCTGTCTTTTTAGCATCTATAACAATTCTCTCAGCTAAATGCTCAGCACTCCTTATTTTCTTCTCCGCAATGTTTTTTCGGATAAAATAGCCTACAAGGCATCCTGCCACTCCAGATGAAAAAATGATAATTATAGTCATAGTATTAATACGCGGACACCTCCCTTATTTAGTTTTAGTCAACAAATTCTAATTTTATTATTTAGAAAATTCAAACACTATGTAGCATTAAATCTGATAGTATAAAAAATGCATACTAATATAGGATCTAATTAGTTTGATAATCAATTTAATTCTATACTTATTTTCTTCTTATGTCAAGTTTGTAAAATTAACTGATTATGTTGTGCATCATCATTAAAAAAGTGAACTCGTCCAGCTATGCTGAACATCGGGGAACGGGGATTCTACCCCCT
>JAJOKQ010000039.1 GCA_021129785.1 Clostridiales bacterium
AGATTGTGAATTGTATTGGTGTGTACAATAATACTATGAGGAAAGGAGAGAAACTCCTTGCATGAATTAAATAATTTTGATTCAATAAAAATATTATTAGCTTCTCCCGAAAGAGTAAGGGAATGGTCAAAAGGTGAAGTAAAAAAACCCGAAACCATAAACTACAGAACTTTGAAGCCAGAAAAAGAAGGTCTATTTTGCGAGAAAATATTTGGACCAACAAAAGACTGGGAATGTCATTGTGGTAAATATAAAAGAATTAGATATAAAGGCATTATATGCGACAGATGCGGAGTTGAAATAACAAAATCAAAAGTACGAAGAGAGAGAATGGGGCATATTGAATTAGCTACCAACGTATCGCACATATGGTATTTCAAAGGAATACCAAGCAGGATGGGATTGCTACTTGATATGTCTCCAAGATCACTTGAAAAAATATTGTATTTTTCAACGTATGTAGTAACAAACTCAGGAGACACGGGTCTTTCAGAAAAGCAAATTTTGACAGAGAGAGAGTATAGCGATGCCATAGAAAAATATGGGAACTCTTTCAAAGCTGGAATGGGTGCAGATGCAGTAAAAACGTTGTTGAAGAATGTAGACTTAGACAAGGAATATGTAGAGTTACGATTGAAGTTAAAAGACAGCACTGGGCAAAAGAGGTTAAGAGAAATCAGGCGATTAGAAGTAGTTGATGCATTTAAGTCTTCAGGAAACAAACCAGAATGGATGATAATGGACGTGATTCCTGTAATTCCTCCTGATTTGAGACCTATGGTACAATTAGATGGAGGAAGATTTGCTACATCTGACTTAAATGACTTGTATAGACGTGTTATAAATCGAAACAATAGATTAAAAAGGTTGCTGGACTTAGGAGCTCCTGATATCATTGTTCGAAATGAAAAAAGAATGTTGCAAGAAGCTGTGGATGCGCTTATTGATAATGGAAGAAGAGGAAAGCCCGTAACAGGACCTGGAAATAGACCGCTTAAATCCTTGTCTGACATGTTAAAAGGTAAGCAAGGGAGATTCAGACAAAACTTGCTAGGAAAGCGTGTTGATTATTCAGGGCGTTCAGTAATTGTTGTTGGCCCAGAATTGAAGTTCTATCAGTGTGGGCTACCCAAAACAATGGCGCTAGAACTATTCAAACCTTTTGTTATAAAAAAGCTTGTGCAAGATGGGTATGCACACAACGTTAAGAGTGCAAAACGAATGGTAGAAAAAGTGAAGGCGGAGGTTTGGGATGTACTAGAAGAGGTCATTCGTGAACATCCTGTTCTCCTAAATAGGGCTCCAACTCTACATAGACTTGGTATACAGGCATTTGAACCAGTACTTGTAGAAGGGAAAGCTATTAAGCTTCACCCATTAGTATGTACAGCATACAATGCTGACTTCGATGGTGATCAGATGGCAGTTCACATACCTCTATCTGTTGAAGCGCAAGCAGAAGCAAGATTTCTGATGCTATCACCTAATAATATTTTAGCACCTAAAGATGGTAAGCCAATTACGACGCCTACACAGGATATGGTACTTGGTTGTTACTACCTGACTATGGAAAGAGGCGACGCTAAAGGAACAGGGATGATATTCAAAGATTTCGAAGAAATGTTAATGGCATTCGAAAACAATGTTGTCGAACTACATGCTAGAGTAAAGGTTAGAAAAGAATTTAACAATGCAAAAACGAGCAGTATAATTGAAAGCACGGTAGGTAGATTTATTCTTAACGATAAAATACCTCAAACATTGGGTTTTGTTGACAGAGAAGAGAAGCCTTATGACTTAGAAGTTGATTTTACGTGCGATGTAAAATCATTAGAAGAAATTATTGACAAATGTTTCAGGAAACATGGCAATGTAGTTACTACGATTTTGTTAGATGAAATTAAGAACCTAGGCTTTAAATACTCTACACGTGGGGCAATCACTATAGCGACAGACGATATGAAGATACCTGCGGAAAAGAAAGTGCTTATTAATGAAGCAGATAATGCAGTTGCAAAATATGAAAAAGCATATAGAAGAGGATTGATTTCTGACACAGAGAGATACGAGAAAGTAGTAGAAACATGGCTGGAAACAACAGAAAAAGTGACAGACGCGTTAATGAGTGGCTTAGACGAACTAAACAATCTTTACATCATGGCTAAATCAGGCGCGAGAGGAAGTAAGAATCAGATTAGACAATTAGGCGGGATGCGTGGTCTTATGTCTAATGCAACTGGACACACTGTAGAAATACCGATAAAATCTAATTTCCGTGAAGGGCTTACGGTATTAGAATACTTCACGTCTACGCATGGTGCTAGAAAAGGGCTTGCTGATACAGCGTTAAGAACTGCCGATTCTGGATACTTAACAAGGCGACTTGTGGATGTTAGTCAAGACGTAATTGTAAGAGAGATTGATTGCGAGACGAAGAAGGGTATACCAGTATATAGCTTTAAAGACGGAAATGAAATCCTAGAAGAATTGTACGACAGATTAGTTGGAAGGTTTGCACTAGAGGACATTACTAATCCAACTACTAATGCGGTAATTGTTTCGAAAAACGAGATGATTACGGAAAAATTAGCTCAAGTAATTGTCGATTCAGGAATTACAACAGTTAATGTGAGATCTGTACTTGCTTGTGAAACAAAACAAGGTGTTTGCGCAACATGCTATGGTCGGAATCTTGCAACTGGCGAGCCTATCAAAATCGGTGAAGCTGTAGGAATAATTGCTGCACAGTCAATAGGTGAACCTGGTACCCAATTAACAATGAGAACCTTCCATACTGGAGGAGTTGCTGGAAAAGATATAACGCAAGGATTGCCTAGGGTAGAAGAGCTATTTGAAGCACGTAAACCTAAGGGAATGGCTATTATTACAGAGATATCAGGAACTGTTAAAATCAACATCGACAAAAACAAAAGAGATATTATTGTAACTAGCGATGATCATGAAGCTATTGAATACAGTATTCCATTTAATTCAATCATTAAAGTTAAAGATACTCAATATGTTGAAGCGGGAGATGCGCTAACTGAGGGATCAATAAATCCGCACGATATACTAAAAGTAAAAGGTGCAGCTGGAGTACATGAGTATATTGTGAAAGAAGTACAAAGAGTATACAGGCAACAAGGTGTAGATATTAATGATAAGCATATTGAAATTATAACAAGGCAGATGCTAAGTAGAGTCAAGATAGAAGATTCTGGAGATACAAACTTATTACCTGGATCATTAGTTAGCATTCTAAACTTGAAGAAAGCAAATAAAGTAGCAAGTGAACAAGGCCAAGAAGTTGCTAAATATAGCAATGTTCTTTTAGGGATAACTAAGGCTTCATTGGCGACAGACTCATTTCTATCAGCAGCATCGTTTCAAGAAACAACAAGAGTGCTTACAGAAGCTGCAATAAAAGGGAAAGAAGATCATTTAGTGGGACTAAAAGAAAATGTT
>JAJOKQ010000121.1 GCA_021129785.1 Clostridiales bacterium
TCTCAAATGGTGGTGGAGGGAATTGGTATTTTCGACCTTTCTCTACATACTCTTTTATGCTTCCTTCTATCTCAAATATTTTTTGCATTATTAATCACTCCCTCTCTAAAATCATCTTTTTACCAAGTTGTCCACCACCAACGATGCCTATTTTTTTGTTGTTAATTGATTTTATCATTTTTAGTATGCCGCTTGTGTATATAGAGTATGTTTTCTTTTCTGCATGAGATCTATTCGACTCTTGAGTCTATCAGGGTGACGAAGATGCGGTAAATATCAAAAGAAGCATCACTTTCTCATATTGAGAACTTGAGTAAATTTAAAAGGCAACTAAGTCATATACCTAGCTGCCATTTAACAATGTATTATTAATGAGGGAATACCGTAAACTGTAAGATAAAGAGTATTGCCAGAATATACATTGTAGGATGTATTTCTTTATACTTTCTTACAAATAATTTAATAATGCAATAGAATACAATCCCTGCAGCTATCCCATTTGCAATGCTAAATGAAAACGCCATTAGTACAAGTGTAAAGAACGCTGGCATTGCTTCTTCAAAGTTTTCAAAATCAATTTCTTTTAATGTACCCATCATTAGTATACCAACAATAATTAATGCTGGCGCAGTTGCTTGCGCAGGTATCATCAAGGCTATAGGCGCTAAGAATATAGAGAAGATAAAAAGTATACCTGTGGTAACAGAAGTTAATCCTGTTTTACCACCTTCTGAAACCCCTGCAGCTGATTCTACATAAGTGGTAACAGTCGATGTTCCAAGTAATGCCCCAAATGAGGTGGCAACTGCATCTGCAAGTAACGCTTTATTCATATTAGGTAAATTTCCTTTTTCATCAAGCATTTTTGCTTTTGCGCCTGTTCCAATCAACGTGCCTAAAGTATCAAACATATCTACTAAACTAAACGAAATTATAACAGTTATAACACTAAGCAATGTTCCTAATAATCCCTTCTCTCCTGCTGTTAACAATCCCATTAAATCAAGTTGCAAAAAAGTAGGTGACATATCAAAAGAGAAATCATTTATTAAATCTAAGTTCGTAATTCCTAAAGGAATTCCTATCAAAGTTGTTAACATAATACCTATTAAAATTGCACCTTTTTGTTTTCTTGCCATTAATGCACCCATTATTACTAAACCTATAAGTGCAAGTATTACACCAGAATCTGAAAATGACCCGAAAGTTAATAAGGTAGCCTCTGAACCCACTACAATTTTCGCGTTTTTGAAACCAATTAAAGCAATAAACAGTCCGATTCCTCCACCAATAGCGTGCTTTAGTGAGATTGGAATCGCTTCTACAATAGCTTTTCTAGCACCAGTAACTGTTAGAACAATAAATACAATCCCAGAGATAAACACAATGCCCAGTGCTTGTTGCCAAGTATATCCAAGTGTCAACACTACAGCAAAAGTAAAGAATGCATTCAATCCCATTCCTGGAGCTTGTGCAAACGGCAAGTTAGCATATAGTCCCATTATCAATGTTCCTATTGCTGCTGAAATAGCTGTAGCCATAAAAACAGAGTTGAAGTCCATTCCTGCAATTGATAGAATTGATGGATTTACAAATAGGATATATGCCATAGTGATAAAAGTTGTTGTTCCTGCTAATACTTCAGTTTTAAAATTTGTCTTTTTTTCGGATAACTTAAAAAATGAATCAAGTTTTGACATTTCTAATATTCCTCCTCTTTTTTAAAAATAACTTAAGTTCATGATATCAAATCAAAGTCGATAGGTCAACAATAAATACGAATATTTTTCAAATCTATTTTTGTTTCGTTTACCCTATTTCGAACTTAATTTCAAGTAATCATGAATTTAGTCGTTTTTTTATTATTCCCACTCAACAGTAGCTGGTGGTTTTGAAGTAATGTCGTAAACAATTCTATTTATACCCTTTACTTCATTGACTATTCTTCTTGACATATTTTCTAACACATCAAATGGAATGTGTGCCCAATCAGCTGTCATAGCATCTGAGCTTGTTATTGCACGAATTGCTATGGTGTGCGCATAAGTCCTTTCATCTCCCATTACACCTACACTTTTAATGTTCGGTAGCAACGCAAAATACTGCCATATTTCTCTATCCAAATTTGCTAGTTTGATTTCTTCACGAACAATTGCATCTGCACGCTTAACAATATTTAGTTTTTCTTCTGTTATTTCTCCTAAAATTCTTATCGCTAGTCCAGGTCCTGGAAATGGTTGACGCCACACAATTTCATCTGGCAATCCAAGCTGTGCTCCTACTTCTCTAACTTCATCTTTAAAAAGATGTTTAAATGGCTCAATAAGTTCAAAAGTCATATCTTCAGGCAATCCTCCAACATTATGGTGGCTTTTTATTACTGAAGCTGTTTCTGTTCCACTTTCAATAATATCTGGGTATAGGGTTCCTTGTACAAGAAAATCAATTTGCCCAAGTTTTTTTGCTTCGTCTTCGAATAAACGTATAAATTCTTCACCAATAATTTTTCTTTTCTTTTCTGGATCATCTACACCTTTTAGTTTATCCAAAAATCTATCTTTTGCATTTACCTTAATAAAATTCATTTCAAATTTGTTCTTAAAAATTTCTTCTACCCAATTACCCAATCGCCTTCGTCTTTTCTTAAGAGTCCATGGTCAACAAATACGCACGTCAGATTATCCCCTATTGCCTTATTTACTAATACCGCTGCAACTGAAGAATCTACGCCTCCTGAGAGTGCACAAAGAACTTTTTTATTTCCAACTTGCTTCCTAATTTCAGCAATTTCATCATCAATGTAATTTTTTGTAGTCCATTCTCCACGGCACTCACATATCTCATATAGAAAATTCTTTATGATACTTTTACCTATTTCGGTATATTCCACCTCTGGGTGAAACTGAACTGCATACATTTTCTTTAGATTATTCTCCATTGCAGCTACAGGACAATCTTTTGTAGTGGCTGTTATTTCGAAATCTTTAGGTGTGCTTTCTATAAAATCTGTATGACTCATCCAACAAATTGAGTTTAGTGAAACATCCCTAAACAGTTTAGAGTTTTTCGTAATATTTAGCTCAGTCTTACCATATTCTCTTGTATCAGCACTAGTTACTTTGCCTCCAAATTTTTCAGCTATTAATTGTCCACCGTAACAAATCCCTAGCATCGGAATTCCTAATTCAAAAATTTTATTGTCACATTTAGGAGCTTTATCTGCATAAACACTAGCAGGTCCTCCTGTAAAAATAATGCCTTTTGGATTCATCTCTTTAATTCTACTTACTTCTACATTATACGGAATAACTTCGCAATACACATTGTGCTCTCTGACTCTTCTGGCAATTAGCTGATTATACTGACCTCCAAAATCCAAAACCACTATTATTTCATTTTCCATTTTAATTCTCCATTCTCGATTTTTAATTCT
>JAJOKQ010000015.1 GCA_021129785.1 Clostridiales bacterium
GTCAAGGAGTGCAACGTGAACGAAGAAACATTAATACTATGAAGAGTGACAGAATAATAAACAAGGTCAAAATTAAGCGGATATGCTTTTTATAGCAATACTGTAGTGTATAAGAAGTTTTTGATTTTGTGGTGGCACAGAATATAAGCTTTTAATATTAAAACACGTAATGGGAGGTTGAAAGTCATGATTATAAGAAATATCTATTTTGGGGCTTTGTTAATTTGGATCTTTCTTTTTACCACAACAAGCTTTGCGAAAAAAATATTATGATTATGTTTGACGGCAATGAAATGGAAAGTACTGATGTGCAAGTAGTATCCAATAGAATATTAGTTCCGGTGAGAGTGATTCTTGAAAAATGGGTATAACTTTCGAGTGGATTGAGAAGACAAGAACAGTTATTGCGAGAAAAGAAGGCACATCAATATGTCTTGTAATTGATTCTATTAATGCATACATAAATGATAAACGTGTAATAAAAGAAGTTTTTGGAGAAGGAAAATAGTATTAGATTACTTGAAGAGGAACTGGCGTTAGGAGACGAAAAGAAACGGTAAAGAAAAAAATGCGGTAGAACTTGCTAACAATAGTGCCCTAATTGAGGGCTTTAAAAAAGAATTACATGATAGAGAAAAAGCAGAAGAAGTTTTAAAAGATAGATACGATATATGTGCAAAAAGTGCAAAAGAATTCATCATAGTGACAATGCAAGGGATAAATGGGCTACAATACAAATTAAAGAAGTATACCCCTATAACTCATAGACTGTTATTCCCGTATAAAGACGATATTACAGGGAATATAATAGGATTTCAAGCAAGAGAGTTAAGGAAGATGGGAAAAAAGAGTTTGATTGTGAAAACTTTTTAAAGGAAATTAGAAATAAATAGACATAAAGCAAATAGTTTAAAAGAAGGTTCATCTATTTAATAGGATTAACCTTTTTATTAAGGGGAAATACAGTTGAAAACAAAAATAGAAATGAGTTAATAGCAAAAAAGTAAAGGAATTTAAATAACTTTGTAGAAAGATTATAAAAGCACATTTTGATAAAAAAAGAAAAGACAAGGGGAATGAAAATGCAGAACTTTAACGGGAAAGTGAATTTTATATGGAAAATTGCGGAACTATTAAGGGGTCCATATAAACCTGAAAAGTACGGTGATGTTATTTTACCAATGGTGGTACTAAGACGTTTTGATTGTTTGCTTGAAAAAACAAAAGAGACGGTTGTAGAGAAGGCTAAGACTGTTGATATAGAAATAATTCTAAATAGAACAGCAGGGCATGGGTTTTCTAACAAATCACAATTTGATTTTAAAAAGTTATTAGATGATTCAGATAATATAAAAGCTAATTTTGAAAGTTATATTCAGGGCTTTTCATCAAATATAAGAGAAATTATTGAGAATTTTGAGTTTGAGAAAGAAATTAAGAAACTTGATGACAACAATTTATTATTTTTAGTGATAAAAGAATTTAACAGTATTAACTTTCATCCAGATGTAGTATCAAACCAAGAGATGGGCTATATATTTGAGGAGCTTATCAGAAGATTTTCAGAAAATGCAGAAGCAGGAGACCACTATACGCCAAGAGAAGTTATAAAACTCATGGTAAACTTGATTTTTGCAGGAAAAGAGAAAGAACTTACTACACCAGGCAGTATTTTCACTGTTGGAGACTTTGCATGCGGAACAGGAGGAATGCTCTCAGTAGCGACAAATTATATAAAAAAACTTAACCCCAAAGCACAAGTAGAAGTTTTTGGGCAAGAAATTAACAATCAATCCTATGCAATTTGCAAATCAGATATACTAATAAAAGGACAACAAGAAAAAAATATAGCCTTTGGCAACTCCTTCACAGCAGACGGACATAGAGAATTAAAAGTAAGATATGCTTTGATGAATCCACCTTTTGGAGTAGATTGGAAAAAAGATAAAGATTTCATTGAAAAAGAAAGGAAAGAGTACGGTATAAACACGAGATTTGGAGCAGGCCTACCAAGAACTTCAGATGGATCATTGTTATTTCTCCAACATATGCTCTCTAAAATGGTAGACGATGAAAAAGGATCTAGAATGGCTATAGTATTTAATGGATCACCATTATTTACTGGTGATGCAGGTTCAGGAGAATCAGAAATAAGAAGATGGGTTATAGAAAAAGATCTTCTTGAAGGCATTATAGCTCTTCCTACGGACTTATTTTATAATACAGGCATTGCTACCTACATATGGGTTTTAACAAACAGAAAAAATGAAGACTTATTAAATGGACCAATTAGAAAAGGAAAGATTCAATTAATTGATGCTACTAGCTTTTCTAAAAAAATGAGAAAATCACTAGGGAAAAAACGAAATGAAATAAGTGATGCTGATATTAATAAAATAGTGCGTATATACGGTGACTTTAAAGAAAACGAATACTGTAAAATATTTGACAATAAAGAATTTGGATTCCTAAAAGTAACAATAGAAAGACCACTAAAACTAAACTTTAAAATATCAGAGGATAGAATAGAAAATCTTTATGCGGAAACAGCCTTCACAAAACTATTTGATGAAGATAAATTTGAAGAACTGAAACTAAAAAAAGAAAAACAAATTATTAATAAAAAAGAAATTGCTACACTTGAAAAACTATATGCAGGCAAGAAACAGCAAGAAGATATAATATATACTTTAAAAGGAAATGTATCAGATGAGATTATAAAAAATAGAGAAGAATTTGATAAAAGACTGAAAGTTGTAATGAACAAACTAAATCTTCCAAATGCATTATATAAAGCAGTATTAATGTCATTAGCTAAAAGAGATGAAGAAGCAGACTATTGTAAAAAGAGCGGGAAAAAAGAAGCAGATACTACACTTAGAGATACAGAATCAATTCCACTGTCTGTAGATGTAGAAGATTACTTAGAAGACACTTCAAAACATATAAAAAAAGAAAAGCAAAACATTTTAGATTACGTAGAAAAAGAAGTAAAACCACATGTAAAAGAGTTTTGGATAGACCATACTAAAACAAAGGTAGGCTATGAAATTCCATTTACAAGATATTTTTATAAATACGAAGAACTAAGACCGTTTAAAGAAATAATGCTTGAAATTGAAGAATTAGAAAAAGAAATTCAAGAAGAAATTAAGAAGGTGATTGGATAATGGGTGCTAAAAACAAAGAGCCTTTAACAACGGTAGATTTTGAGAATAAGAGAAATGACTACATTGAACTACTTGAAGTTGTAAAAAAGCAAATTCTATCGGCAAGAATTAGAGCATCGAAAGTAGTAAATAAAGAACTCATAACGCTATATTGGAATCTTGGAAAAGAGATTACTGAAAGGCAAAAAACTTTTGGCTGGGGAAAATCAGTTGTAGAAATG
>JAJOKQ010000063.1 GCA_021129785.1 Clostridiales bacterium
AGGACAAAATAAGAACTAATGCAAAATTTACAAATCTCCTCTTACTAGTTTTAAACATGTTAATCCTCCCTTTTTTTCTTTTTAACCGTTATGCTAATAAAACAAAAGCCATTTTAAAGCAATATATTTCATGCAACCGTTTGCAAAGATTCTATATACAATTATACATCCTTTCTAATACTTTGTCAAACTTGTTTTTTGAAAATTATGATTATGCGATACAGCTTTAATTGCAAAGCCTCAAACATCTCTCATCTACCGATTGTACTTGCTCGATAAATTCTTAAGTTTTTTTTCAATTTCTTGTGTCAAGTCTTGGCTCTTGTACCTCCATAACCAATTTCCTCCTATTGTACTTGGATAATTCATTCTCCCATCGTTATCGAGGCATAAAATATCTTGCATTGGAAGTACTGCAATACTAGCATTCGTTTTGTACAGAGTTTCAAACAACCTCCAGCATACCTCTTTTTCAGACATCTCTTTTCCTATCCCATGATATTTTTCTAATACATCTAATACTCTTGTATTGTTATCTTCTAGTGTTTTTTTGTACCAGCCAAGCAAAGTATCATTGTCATGCGTACCTGTGTATGCAATGCAATGTTTTTCATATCCGTCTGGTCTTTCTTTTTTAGGTGTTTTTTTATCAAATGAAAACTGCATTATTTTCATGCCTGGAAATTCGAATTTGTTTTTCAAATTTTCAACTTCAGGTGTAATAAAGCCCAAGTTTTCTACTATAATAGGAAGCTCGCCTAAATATTTTTTAATAGTACTAAATAACTCATACCCTGGTGCTTTAACCCACTTTCCCTCAATAGCTGTTTTTTGTGATGCATCTATTTCCCAATATGCCTCGAATCCTCTAAAATGGTCAATTCGGATAATATCTACTTGGTTTAACAAGTTTTCAAAACGTTTTCTCCACCACAAAAAATCATCTTTTTGCATGCGCTCCCAATTAAAATGTGGATTTCCCCACAACTGCCCGGTTTCACTAAAATAGTCAGGCGGAACACCCGCTACCTTACTTGGATTGCCGTCACTTTTAAGTTGAAACAAATCTGAGTGAACCCACGCGTCACTACTATCATATGCAACAAAAATTGGTAAATCACCTAAGATTTTTACTGAATTTTTATTTGCGTATTGCTTTAGTTCGTTCCATTGCTGCGAAAAAATATATTGCAAAAACTCTTGATATTTTATTTCATCAGCTAGCTTAATCCTATACTTCTCAATCGCTTCTACATCTCTAAATGCAATATCTTCATCCCAGTAATTCCAAGCTACATAGTTAAAATGCTCTTTTATTGCCATATAGAAGCAAAAATCTTCTAACCAGTACTTGTTTTCTTCTCTAAACTTGCTATACTGTTCGCTTTCTTTCGATGAGTCGAACCTTGAAAAAGCTCGTAAAAATAATTCCTCCTTAAATTTTTTCACTTTAGAAAATTCTACTTCATTTTCGCTAAAATTTGGTACTATGGCAATCTCTTCTTCAGTAAGTAAGCCTTTTAGCATTAATTTGTCTATACTAATTAAAAGTACATTACGAGCAAAAGCCGAAAAACACTGATATGGGGATTCACCATACCCCGGTGGGTTCAGAGGCAATATTTGCCATATTTTCTGGTTTGTCTTTTTAAGAAAATCAATAAATTCATATGCTCCGTCTCCTAAATCACCAACCCCGTACTTCGAAGGCAGTGATGTGGGATGCAAGAGCAGCCCACTTGATCTTTCAAATTTCACTACGTTTCACCATCTCTCTACTGTCTTATTTCTTGCTTAGTATACAATAATTCATAATAGTCTTTTACCATTCTGTCAGTTGCAAAAAAAGTGCTAGTTGTTTCTATACTCTGTTTCATCATTTCAATCCATTTTTGTTTTTCTTCATAATAGATTGGAATTACTTTGTTTAAAAGAGTTTCATATAATGCTTTAGCATCTTTTTCGTCTTGCTCCACCGTATTATCTAAAACTTCTTCGTCTCCAATAGCCCAACCATTTACTCCATCTATGCACGCTTCTGGCCACCATCCGTCAAGTATAGAACAATTGAGTACGCCATTCATTGCAGCCTTCATACCAGATGTTCCACTTGCTTCGTTTGGTCTTCTTGGGTTGTTTAACCACACATCGCAACCTCTCGTCAACATTTGTCCAATTTCCATGTCGTAGTTCTCCATAAAGACAACAGAATTAGGATATTTTTTTGACATTTCGACTAAATTGAGTACTATTCTCTTCCCACCATCATCCATCGGATGTGCCTTACCTGAGAAAATTATCTGTACCTTACCTTCTTTTAGAAGCATTTCAAGTTGTTTTTCGTGTTTAAAAATTAAATCACTTCTCTTGTACGTCGCAGCTCTTCTTGAAAAACCAATTAAGAGTGCATCCGGGTTCAATTTCACATTGTTTTTCTTCTTGACAAAACTTATAAGTTCTCTTTTTATTTCCATATGCGCATCCCATAACTTATTAGGGTCTGTTAAGTTTTTAGTTATTCTCTCATCAACCCATGTTCCTTTATGAATTGCATTCGTAATTCCAATAATTTCGGGCTTGTTCTCTATTTTAGCCCACATATTATTGGCAGTTTCATTATGCAAAGCCGCTACTGCGTTAGCTTTTCTAGAGAGTGCAAACGCTGCTATTGTCATGTTAAATGGAATCCCGCCAATCTGGTTTAGTTGGTCTACAGATAATCCTAGATTAGCTTTCATGTATAGTAAGGTCTCAATGCTATGACTCTCGTTCCCTGCTTTTACGGGCGTATGGGTTGTAAATACTATATTCTCTCTAGTTTTTTTAAGTGCTTTTTCAAATGCTAAGCCTTCACTCATTTTTTCTTTAATAAGCTCTAAACCTGCTAAAACAGCATGTCCTTCATTAAAATGGTATACATCTGTTTTAATTCCCAAAGCTCTTAATGCCCTGATCCCTCCTATTCCTAGTACCATCTCTTGTGCGATTCTATCTTCACTTCCTCCACCGTACAACTGACTGGTAATAAAACGATTCGCATTTTCTTCTACATCTGTATCCAATAAGTATAAATCGACATTTCCAAAGCAATTTACTCTCCAAACTTTGCAGGTAATGTCCTCTTGCCTTATTCTAACTTTTATTTTCAAGTCCATATCTTCTAAAAAATCGTAATTGTATGCTCGGTAACAGTCATACAAGTTGCCTTCTTCATCTATACGTTGTTCTGAATAGCCCTGTTTCCATCTTAGCCCTATTCCTACTATAGGCATATTGTTTTCTTTAGCACCTTTTAAATAATCGCCTGCCAAAATACCTAGCCCACCTGAATAAATTTTAAAATCACTATGTAGTCCATACTCC
>JAJOKQ010000086.1 GCA_021129785.1 Clostridiales bacterium
TTACGTTATTTCGTGTAAATGGGCAGATTAGAGCGAAATTAATGGATATTATATCATTAAAGAAAGAAGAATTTTTTAATAAATACAACAGAGAATTTTATGATTTTGAGTTTTTAGAGGAATCTAATCAGAGGATAAAAAAATCAGCCGAAATAGATATTTTTGCTTTTGGAACTTATCTCTATTATTTGTTTACTACGGAGTATTTTAATAAAAAAAGCTTATACAATTTATGTAAAAATCTTAATAATTATGAAGAACAATGGAAAACTAGTTTTATAAGTGTTGTCAACAGAATGGTGAGAGTTGACGAAAACAAGAAATATAAGGGTATTCATGATGTAAATAAAGATATTAAAGATGCTTTTGGCTTAGATTATATTATTGAAGATAAAACACAAGTTGATAGACTTAATTTTAATATACCAATGGTAGGAAGAGAAAGCGAACTAAATAATGCAATTCGCGCAATTGAACAAAAAAGGAACAAACTAGTGTTGATTAGAGGCGCTAGTGGTATGGGAAAAAGCAGGTTAATTGATGAAGCATGTTATAGAATGAAATTAAAAAAATACAATGTATTTAGCATTTCTTGCAATTCGCATAATGCAGGGTTTCACAGTATTATATCTTCCTTGTTGAGACAAGTAATAAAACTATCAGAAAGAAATACTATTCTTAAGTATGCAAAAGAAATTGTTAAAATTATTCCTGATATGGTGCATAGCTATAATGTAACACCTTCAAAAGAATTACCAGAAGACAGAGAGATTCTTAGATTATTTGATAGAGCTTCAAATTTTATTGTAGATACTTTGGATCAAAGACCAACAATTATAACGATTACTAATTTCAGCATAGTTAATCAGACGGTTGTTGAATTTATAGATTACCTGCAAAAGTTATGTAGTGTTAAAAAATCTAATATTACGCTATTAATAGGCATTACCGAGACAGAGCATACGGGCGCTAAAAGTGAACATTATGTAAAAAAATGGCTTTATGATGAAAATGTTATTGATATAGAGCTAAATAGACTATCAATACAAGAAACTGCTAAAATGTTTAGGTATATATCGGGGTGGCATAAAGAGCCATTGAGATTAGCAACTAGTATAATGGAAAAGACAGAGGGTATACCTGCTTTTATAGGAGAAGCTATTAGAGAGATGTACGATAGAGGAGCACTACGGATTGATTATGCAGATAAAGGCGGAGGGTTCGCATGGCATTTGGATGCAGAGGATTATGATAAAATTGTAAAACTAGACAATATAGACGATACGGTAAAAAAACAACTGTTGAAATTTAACAAAGAAACAAAAGAAGTTCTAGACATCATTTCGATTTTTGACATTTCTGTTTCTAGCGAAACTATAAAAAAAATGTCAGATAAATCAAAAGACGTCTCAACTGTTCTAAATAAACTTATTCAATTAGGAATACTTCAAGAAGAATTAAACGACAGAGGATTTTCATATTCTTTTCGTAGTAACACTGTAAAAGAATTTGTGTATAAAAATATTGAGAAAAACAAGAGATTATCTATGCATAAATTAGCATGCTCAGTATTAGAAGAATTATTTAAGAATGAAGGTGTTGAAAATAAGAAAGAGTTAATTCACCATCTTAATTTGTCCAACCAAAAAAGTAAAGCAGTAGATTACTACATAGAATTAGGAGAAAATGTGTTTAAGCTAAATGTATTTACACAAGCTCTACATTTTTATAAGAGTGCGCTCAAATTGATTGATGATGCGGAAGATGTTAGAAAAAATATGGTACTTGAAAAAATAGGAGATATAAGAATAATACAGGGAGATGCCGAAGGGGCATTGCAAATTTTTGAAAGTTTGCTAAAAAAAGCCAATGAGATAAATAACATACAACAGGTAATCGATTTGAATAATAAAATAGCTAATATTCTATTGAATAGGAATGAACAAGTAGAGGCAGAAGAAAAACTTGCAATATCCATTATGCAAGCGGAGAAAATAAAATATTATGATGGTCTACTTAAAGCTGTAGATTTACTGACTCGTGTTTATAAAAACAGTAGAGAGATGGAAAAATTAAGTTCAATAATTGATAAGTTTCTACCTATTGCTATCAAGGTAAAAAATAATGAGTATACGGGTAAACTCTTAAGCCAAAGGGGAATATTAGAATTTTATAGAGAAGATTTGGAAAAGTCTTTAGATTATTTCAAGAGAAGTATAGCTAAATTTGAAGAAGCAAACATGATAAAAGAGGCAAGTCGACCATACAACAATATAGGTGTGATTCTACATGATTATTTAAGAGACAGTGAAAAGGCAAAAACATATTTTGAAAAAGCACTAGAGATATCGAAACAATACCATGTTGTTGATATAATGATTATTGTGCAGACAAACTTGGCGGAGATATATATTGAAGAAAACAATTATTATGAGGCGATTGAGTTGCTGAATAAAAGCGTGGATCTTGCGGCAGAATACGGAGAGGAAAGTCTGAAATTCAATGCAAATCTTAACTTGATAAGATGTTATATACGTCTATTTGATTATGATTCTGCTAGCAATTATTTAAGACATGTTCAAAAAGATGTGGATATAAACAAAGGTGTTATAAAAAACGTAGAGGAATACTACAAGACAGTACTAGAGTTTATGAGTAAGCTAGGCAAGTATAACGAAGTAGTAATGATTGTTGAAAAGGCAGTGATGGAAACTGTTAAGATGGACAAAAGAGCGAAAACAGAAATTGAGACATATAAATTTTTTGCCGAAGTGATCTTAAATAATGAAATAGATGAGATGAAATTAAGTAGTCTTATCTCGAAAATTTCGGAAGCATCTTCGTATATCTACTACAGAATGATTTTGTTAAAAGCTGCTGAGTATTACAGTGTTACAGGAAAACAGGCAGAAGCAGAGAAACTTTTAAAAGAAGATAAAAAATTGATAGAGATATTTGACAATAAATATCTAGATCTATACAGAAGGTATATAAGGGGGTCATTAGTAGAGACAGAAGAATTGTTTGAACAACTCTTAATTGAATTACTGCCAACCAGCTTTGAGGACCTAAAATGGAAGACATATAGCAAAATAGGAAGTATACAAATTGATAACGGAGCTTACTTTAAAGCTGTAAATTCATTATTAAGTGCTTTAGATATTATAGAATCAATCGCAAGTAAAATACCAAATAAATATTTAGATAGCTATCTTCTGCACGAGAATAAGTATAAAATCGCAGAAAATTTACAGTATTTACATACGGTTATAGAGACGCATGAGAATAAGGATAGTTTAGAAAAACCCCCAAGAGTGGTAGCAAAAATGAACG
>JAJOKQ010000055.1 GCA_021129785.1 Clostridiales bacterium
CTGTCTATTTTCGATTTGAAAAGACCTAGTGGGTGCCCTGAAGAGATTACTAACGTCTGCTTATTCGTCATTTCTTCTAGATATCTCTTTATCAATCTGTACTGCATCCAATTTTGGCACACAGATCCTGTTTCTCCGTATGTCACTAATTCATATGGATATAGGGCAATATCAAAATCAAGATTGTTATCAATCATTACTTGAAAAGCTTTGCCTTCTAAACAGTTTCCTTTGTATTCATGTATTGATTTAGCTTTTATGTTTCCTTTAGGTCTATAACGATAACCATAAATTCTACCCATCGTCACCAATTCCTCTAAGAACTCTGGCGCTACAACTTTATGGTGCTCTTCTGGAATATATCTAAGTGCATTTTTTAGTGCAATTTCAGTCTGTGAAGATGTAAGTCTAAATCCTCTATCAGGTGCTCTTCTTATTCCTTCAACAAACTGTGGTTTCTCTGGAAGACTAGCATCTAATTTGATTGTCATTGCATTTGAAATTTCAATATTTTTTACCATCATATCAACTCCTAGTAAATAATAATCTTCTAAAACAATCCTGATATAACACCTTTATCATCAATATCAATTTTCTCTGCTGAAGGAACTTTAGGTAGCCCTGGCATAGTCATAACGTTTCCTGTTAAACATACAATGAAGCCAGCACCAGCTGACACCCTTACTTCTGACACCGTGATTTCAAATCCAGTTGGTGCTCCAAGGAGAGTAGGATCGTCAGAGAGTGAGTATTGCGTTTTTGCCATACATATAGGTAAATTGTCTAGTCCGATTTCTTTTAATTTTGCTATTTGCTTTTGTGCTTTTTTAGTGAATACAGCACCATCTCCACCATATATTTCTTTAACAATAATACCTACTTTTTCTTCAATTGATTTATCTATTTCATAAATCGGTTTGAAATTTGATTCTTCGCTCTCAATAATATTAACAACTTTTCGCGCCATTTCGACGCCACCATCGCCACCTTTTTCCCACACTTCATTTAATGCTACATCTATTTGTTTATCATTGCATTTATCAATTAATAGTTTGATTTCAGCATCAGTATCTGCAGAAAATTTGTTTACAGCAACTAAAACAGGTACCCCGAATTTTCTAATGTTTTCGACTTGTTTTACTAAGTTTACAAATCCACAATCTAAAGCATATAAATTCTCTTTTCCTAACTCTTTTTTACCTACACCACCATGCATTTTCAAAGCTCTAATAGTAGCAACAATAACTACAACGCTAGGGTTTAATCCCCCATATCTACATTTAATATTCAAAAATTTCTCTGCACCTAAATCTGCTCCAAAACCTGCTTCTGTTACCAAGTAATCACCTAATTTAAGTCCCAATTTAGTTGCAATAACAGAGTTGCAGCCATGAGCTATATTTGCAAAAGGTCCTCCGTGAATAAGAGCAGGCGTGTTTTCAAGAGTCTGCACTAAATTAGGTTTTATTGCATCTTTTAGGATCATTGTCATCGCACCGTGAACATTTAAGTCTGAAGTTACAACAGGTTGTCCATCTCTAGTATACGCTACTATCATTCTCCCTAGCCTAGTTTTAAGATCCATTAAGTCACTCGCTAAGCAAAGAACAGCCATTACTTCAGATGCAACTGAAATCATAAACCCGTCTTCTCTAACAAAACCATTTGGTTTTCCACCCATTCCAACTACAACTTGACGAAGCGCTCTGTCGTTCATATCTAGCACTCTTTTCCAAACAATTTGTCTGGTATCTATATTCAAACTATTTCCCTGATGAATATGATTATCTATTGCTGCTGATAACAAATTGTTTGCCGTTGTTATGGCATGCATATCGCCAGTAAAGTGAAGGTTTATGTCCTCCATAGGTAATACTTGTGCGTACCCGCCACCTGCTGCTCCACCTTTAACACCAAATACTGGCCCTAGTGATGGTTCTCTTAAAGCAATTACAGCTTTTTTCCCAATTTTATTTAACGCTTGCCCAAGTCCAACTGTTGTTGTAGACTTTCCTTCACCTGCTGGTGTTGGACTAATTGCAGTCACTAATATTAGTTTCCCATCCATTTTTTCCTCTAACCTATCAAAAATATCGAATGAAATCTTTGCTTTATAATGTCCATATTGCTCAAGCTCTCTTTCTTCAACTCCCCATTCTTTAGCTATTTCAGCTATTGGTTTCATTTTAGCACGTTGTGCAATTTCGATGTCGCTAAGAAATTTCTTTGTCATTTTTTTATCACTCCTTGATATATTTGTGCTAAAAAATCTAGTTTTTTAGCTTATCTGCAAATTCTTCTATTTTTCTTAATCTATGATTAATACCTGATTTTCCAATCGGAATGCTTAACATTTGGCCTAGTTCTTTTAGACTTGCCTCTCTATTATTAAGACGTGTTTCTGCTACTTCTCGGAGATTATCTGGTAACTTATGTAGTCCTACAGTTTGCTTAATAAACTCAATTTTATTAATTTGCCTTATAGCCGCATTAACAACTTTAGTTAGATTAGCGGTTTCGCAATTTACCACTCTATTCACACTATTACGCATCGACTTCAAAATACGAATATTTTCAATATCTAATAGTGCTTTATGCGCGCCAATGATATTTAGTAAATCAATAATTTTATCGCCCTCTTTAAGGTAAACTACATAGCTTTCTTTTCGTTTAATCGTCTTTGCCTTTAAATCAAATGTGTTAAGTAAGCTCTCTAACCCTTTGCTATGTTTAATGCTATTTGTTACAAATTCAAGGTGATATGTCTTTTCAGGATCACTTATGGATGCTGCCCCTAAAAAAGCACCTCTTAGGTATGCACGTTTACAGCATTTTTTAGTAACAATATCCTTAGGAATGTTAATGTCGATGTCGAAAAAGTTGCCATCTCTTTTCAATATACCTATTTTTTCCAAAATATCTTCGCTACCTGATAAATGATTTATTGAAACTAAATAGTGGTTATTCTTCTTAAGTCTCGTATTTCTCCTAACAATAATTTCTGCATGAAAACTAAACAATCGCTTAATGATTCTAAATGTTTTTCTAGCAACTGCCGCATTTTCTGTAGTTAAATCAAAACTGAGTTTTTTATGACCTTGTAGGTGCAAACTTCCGCACATTCTTACTAACGCGGCCAATTCAGCAAGTTGACAGCATTTTTCGTTTAAATTTATTCTTGCTAATTCTCCTTTTGTTCTAGATGAAAATGACATTCTATTTCACTTCTTTCCAAACTTCTATTTAACTTCAAAACAGGTAATATTTTT
>JAJOKQ010000058.1 GCA_021129785.1 Clostridiales bacterium
CATACACAAACCCAATTTTTTCTTTTATATCTTTTTCGTGCTTTATATGATCTTTACCAAATGTTTTTATTTTTCCTTTGTCTAGTCTTAAAAGGTTCATTATCAGTCTAATGGTTGTGCTTTTTCCCGCTCCATATACACTTCTAACACGCATATTTATACCCTCTACATGCCTTCCTTGCTCGTTTACACGCTACTTTTTTTACTCATAAATCAATTTTAACATTTCAATAAGTTCTTCAAGCTCTATTCCAAGTAATTTGCTTTCATCAACGATTATCTCAATTTTATCTTCAATTATTTTTTTCTTTTTTTCACTTAAAAGTTCATTGCTTTGTGTAGCGACATAAGAGCCTTTTCCTGGAACAGTTTCGATAAAGCCTTCTCTTTCTAATTCTTCGTAAGCTCTCTTTGTTGTAATTACGCTTATTCTAAGTTCTTTTGCAAGACTTCGTATTGACGGAAGCATTTCTCCGCTAGAAAGTTCCCCTTTCATAATTTCTCTTTTAATTTGAGTTGCAATCTGAAAATAAATTGGTTCAGATGTTGCATTTGATATGACTATGTACATGTTAATCACTACTTTTCTTGTATTTTTACTTTTTTAACGTTTGTATATTTCTCATTTACATAACTCTACTGCATCAAACCTCCCTTCTTGCTATTCGAATGAATCCTAACAATGTTCTGATAATGCTAAATTTGATAGTCAGTATAATGTCATATAACCTGTATAAAATCGATGTGTGCATACTGTATATGCTTATTGTATACAGTATGCTTATTTTGTCAAGTCTTTTTTTGTTTCTACATAAAAATGTTCCACCAGAGGCTTAAGAAATTGGGTTTGCAACAGCAAATAGAAAATGTATGTATAGGTCCGATACCCTTAAAGACAAAAAAACAAAAAGACCACAGGGAAAATGTGGTCAACATGGTATCTGGTCACAGGGACTGTCCTCTAGTCCCTAACTGCTGTGTCCTTAGCTTTAGTTTTAGTACATTTCGTCTATATTCAAACTAATATCAAGTGTTTTTACTGAGTGTGTCAGAGCTCCTACAGAAATTATATCTACGCCTGTTTTAGCTACCTCTACAAGATTATCTTTTGTTATGCATCCTGATGCTTCAAGTAGCACTTCTCCACTAGCAATTTCTACAGCCTCTTTCATCATGGCAACTGACATATTATCTAGCATTATAATGTCTACTTTGCTTTTAAGTGCCTCGTTAAGTTGGTCAATTGTTTGGACTTCTACTTCAATTTTTGTTACTATACTTATTCTTTTCTTGATTTTTTCTACAGCCTTTGTTATTCCGCCAGCAGCGTTTATATGATTATCTTTAATCATGATTGCATCTGAAAGATTATATCTATGATTAAAACACCCTCCTGCTTTCACTGCATACTTTTCTAAAATTCTAAGCCCAGGGGTTGTTTTTCTTGTGTCTACAATTTTCACATTAATTTCTTCTACCAACTTTGCATATTCCCTTGCTTGAGTTGATATTCCCGACATTCTTTGAATGATGTTGAGTGCTAGTCTTTCTCCTTTTAGTATTGCTTTTGTCTTTCCTTCTATCTCAAACAATTTATCTCCCTTTTTTACCTCTGCTCCCTCTTTAACAAAAAAAATAGTCTTAATATTGCTATCTAAGGTTTTAAAGACTTGCCTCGCTATATCTAACCCTGATATAACCCCATCTTCTTTCACGGTTAGTGTTGCCTTACATGTACTCGTTTCTGAAATCAAGTTGTCAGTTGTAACATCAATATTGTTTATATCTTCTATAAGTCCCATTTTAATTATTTCTGCAACTACCGCTTTATTCATTCTCAAGCCCCTCCTTCTTATTTTCCTTGCTCTCTATTAAAACATGAGCCCCCAAACTTTTTGTTCTTCGTAATGCGCTTTCAATTATAATTTCTGCGATAGTTATCATGTTCCTAGTTGTACAATTTTCAATTCCTTGCGTATTCACGCTCTCAAATTGAACACTTATCTGTTTTATGATTTCTAACGCTATTTTTAAACCCTCTTCATTTCGCAATATGAAGACATGCTTTTTCATTATTTCTCTTATTTTTTTTCTTGCCTCATTAAATGCATTTTTATCTGCACCTTTATCGTTTAAATTGTATTCTAATATGACTTGTTTTTCTTCTATTCTTGCAGCGCTTCTGTTGATTTCTTCGGCGACTCTTTTTGCAAAAACTAGCCCCTCTAGCAATGAATTGCTTGCAAGCCTGTTAGCTCCATGGACTCCAGTACATGCAACTTCTCCTGCTGCAAATAAGTTGTTAATATTTGTTCTTCCTGAGGTATCTGTTTTAATTCCACCCATTATGTAGTGTTGTACAGGGTGGACTGGGATATAGTCTTTAGTTATATCAATCCCTTTCTCTAAACAATGTGCAAAAATATTAGGGAATCTCTTTTTAATAAATTCACTGTTTCTATGTGTTATATCTAAAAAAACATGCTCCCTATTTTCTATTAATAACTCTGCAGCGATCGATTTGCTTACAATATCTCTTGGTGCCAAGTCTTTTAGCTCGTGATACTTTGTCATAAAAGCTTCGCCTCTGTGATTCCTAAGTATTGCTCCTTCTCCTCGGACTGCTTCTGAAATCAAGAAAACGTCTTCGCTCTGTGGATTGAAAAATGCAGTAGGATGAAATTGCACGAATTCCATGTCTTGTAGTTTGGCACCTGCTCGGTGCGCAATAGCTAATCCGTCGCCTGTTGCTACTCTACTATTTGTTGTTTGCTTATAAATTTGTCCTAATCCTCCTGTTGCAATAACTGTTGTTTTTGATAAAACTGCAGACATTCCCTCTTCATCTTTAATTAATACTCCAACACACGAATCTTTAGTCGTTAGCACATCCATAGCATAAGTGTTTTCACGCACTGTAACATTTTTTTTCTCATTTACTCTTTTGTCTAATGTTTCTATTATTGCTCTACCTGTAGCATCTTTAGAGTGTAACACTCTTTTTCTGCTATGCCCACCTTCTTTTGTATATGCAATGTTTCCTTCTTCGTCAGTATCAAAAGATACACCCAAACTAATAAGCTGTTGCGTATTTTTGAAAGAATCATCTATTAGTATCTTTGCAGCAACAACATCGTTGTGGTATGTTCCAGCCTTTACTGTATCCTCGAAAAAAATTTCCTTATCGCTATTGTCAACAGCTGTAGCTATTCCACCTT
>JAJOKQ010000001.1 GCA_021129785.1 Clostridiales bacterium
AAATTGCATTGGTTGGTAGATCCAATGTTGGGAAGTCATCTGCAATAAACACTATTTTAGGCAGAAAAAAATTAGCCAGAACAAGTCAAAATCCTGGTAAAACAAGAACGATTAATTTTTATCTTATAAACGAAGAATTTCATTTGGTCGACTTACCAGGTTATGGGTATGCTAAAGTTTCTAAAACATCACGTGCGGAATGGGGCAAAATGATGGAAACTTATTTATCGACTAGAGAAAATTTGCGTGAAGTAGTACTTCTAGTTGATATTAGACATGAACCTTCAAATAACGATGTTTTAATGTATGAATGGCTTAGACATTTTGGATATGGAACTATTGTAATGGCAACAAAAAAAGATAAAATTTCAAAATCAAAACTGCAAAAACACGTTAATATTATAAGAACTAAATTAAAAATGAATGCAGAAGATATTGTAATACCTGTGTCTTCTTTAAAAAAAGAAGGAATAGAAAAGGTGTGGGAAGCTTTTACAGAGAAAATGGATTTTAGTTAGAGAATATACCTAGTTGTTAAATGAAACATGCTATTAAAGTGCTATAATGCAAATATGTTTAGACACACTAAATAAATTTGTATTATGAAAATAGGTGGATAAAAATGGAAAACAAGAATGTAGTAAATGAAACACTAAAAAAAGTCCCAGGGCTAATTTTGGCTTTTAACATTGTGGCATTTGCAATATTACTAAACTTAAAAGCTAATCTTGGCGTAGGACCATGGGGAGTGTTACACGTAGGCATTGCAGAGCAAACATTTTTAACACTTGGACAGGCTACTATTGTAGTAGGTTTTGCAGTTCTACTTCTTTCCTTGTTTTTAGGAGTTATTCCAGGATTTGCAACAATACTAAATATGTTCATGATTGGTATTATGATAGATGTTATTGATTCTTTAGGAGTAATAACTACACCAGATTCCGTTGTAGGAAGATATTTAATGCTGTTTACTGGAATTGCGATAATGGGATGGGGAATACTGCTATACCTGCAAGCCCACTTAGGCGCAGGGCCGAGAGATGGGCTAATGGAGGGACTAGTAATAAAATTTAATAGACCTGTTTGGTTAATGAGAGCCGTAACAGAATTTGGTGCGTTAGTAGTAGGCTATTTTCTAGGTGGACCCATTGGTATTGGAACAGTAATATTTGCTCTTACAATTGGATTTTCAATAAATATTGCATTTAAACTTGGAGGATACGACTCTAAAAATGATAAACATATTGATTGTGTACAGCTGTATAGAAAAATACGCACAAATGAATAGCGAGTGTTTAAAATACCAAAAGCGCAAATTATATAATCTGCGCTTTTGGTGAAGGATAGCATGGTTTTCTATAGTTTATATTCTGTAAGTTCTTCACAGTAACTACATTGATACTGTATTTTGCCGTTTGGTATCAATGTGAATTCTGGTTTTGCACATTCGTCAATAGTGGTTATGCAGCGTGGGTTTTTACATGTAAATAACCCGATTACTTTTTTAGGGATATTAATCTTTACTTTTTCAACTATTTTCTCATCTTCAATAATGTTGACAGTAATGTTTTGATCAATCAGTCCGAGCATTGTTAAATCTACATCTATATGCTCCTGTATTTTAATAATATCTTTTCTACCAAGCCTGTTACTAGAGACATTAATAAGAAGAACGACTGGTGTGTTCATCTTATCTAAATTTAATTTTTGAAATATTTTTAGACCTTTGCCTGAGGAAATATGATCAATTACAATTCCTCTTTTAATTCCGGTTACTTCTAACATTATTCGCACACCCCCAATAATAGTGAAATCAAAGCCATTCTAGCGTATACACCAAGTTTGGCTTGATCAAAGTACTTACTTCGCGGGTCATTATCAACATCGTAGCTGATTTCATTAACTCTAGGAAGTGGATGCATAATTAGCAGATCGTCTTTTGCATGGGTTAATTTATTCTGATCTAAAATATATACATCTCTTAATTTTAGATACTCTTCTTCGTTGAAAAATCTTTCTTTTTGGATTCTAGTCATATAGAGAACATCTAAAGTTGAAATGCAACCTTCTAATGATTCTGTTTCTAGTATTTTAACGTTAAAATTACTTGCGATATCGATTTTAAGATGATTAGGTATTCTAAGCTCTGGAGGAGATATTAGTGTGAATTCAATATTAGGGAAACGGCTAAGTGTTTTTAGTAAAGAGTGTACAGTTCTACCAAATAACAAATCACCACAGAAAGCAACTTTCAAGTTCTTTACTGCACCTTTGTAATATTGAATGGTTGTTAAATCCGTTAACGTTTGAGTTGGGTGTTGATGCCCTCCGTCTCCGGCATTTACAAGAGGGACAGATGAATATTGCGATGCAAGCTTTGGTGCGCCTTCTCTAGGATGTCTCATAACTAAAATGTCAGCATAGTCGTCGAGTACACGGACTGTATCAGCAATACTTTCGCCTTTCTTTGCAGATGTGGTGTTTGCATCAGAAAAACCAAGAATAGTTCCTCCTAGTCTTAACATAGCGGATTCAAAACTTAAACGCGTTCTTGTGCTTGGTTCATAAAATAAAGTTCCTAAGATTTTTCCTTTGCAAGTATCCGCATATTTCATTGGATTATCATACATTTTAAGACCAAGGTTTACTACGTGTTTTAACTCGTCAAGCGTGAAATCACTTGGATCAACAAAATTTCGGTTTATTAATGGCATATTATGCCTCCCTTCTCAGTCTCACAGGACTGAATTAAAGTGATAGATCCATATAAAGATATCACTTTAATTCATTAGAGTCAAGTAGACAAATTACACTTTGTTTAGCAAGAAGACTTTTTCAAACGGCCTCTAGTTCAATTTTTTTGAGTTCGCAATCTTTTAGTAGTTCATCAAGCTCACTCAAGTTTCTAATTCTTTTTGCACCGACACCTACATATTTTTCTACAAATTCAGAACCACTTGTAGAAAAGAAAGCTGACTTAGTTTCGCCTGCAACAGCAGAAGCTAACAGAGTTTTTCCGGTGCCAAGAGGACCATGAAACAGAATTCCGCAAGGAATTTTAGCCCCTATTTTCTTGTGTTTTTCAGATTGCTTTATAACCTCAATTCCCGGTAGAATTATAACTATGACCACGTAAAACCTTACAAAGAGAAGCTCTAAAATCATTTAGG
>JAJOKQ010000042.1 GCA_021129785.1 Clostridiales bacterium
GCTAAATTACTCTTTCTAATAGTCGCATAAAGCAAATCTTTAAACTCTAGCCTCTGTCTTTTAAATGAAGTAGTGTTCACATTAGCTAAATTATTCGAAATAATATCAATATTTAATTGCTGTGCTTTCATTCCTGTTGCTGCAGTCCACAATGCTCTCATTTTTCTACGTCCTCCATATTATTAGGTGGCTTCAATTTATATTCTTCCTATATCATTAACAGCTTTTTGTAACATCTCATCGTATGCCCTTACTACTTTTTGATTTGATTCAAAAGTTCTATGTATATTTATTAATTCTACCATCTCTCTTATTGTATTCACATTTGAACTCTCTAAAGCACCCTGCGTTATGCTTCCAGTAAATTCTCCTAATTTCAATTCTATATTCTCTTCTATTCTAAAATACCCTTCGCCATGTTTTCTCAAGTCCTGAACATTCTCAATATTAATTATTTCAATTTGGTCAATAACCTCTCCATCAAGAATAATATGCCCATCTTCACTTAGTTGAAAATTTGCACCATCACTTATAATCGAACCATATTTTCCTGCTAGAAAATACCCTTCAGCCGTTATTATTTCTGCATTATTGTTTAAAGTAAAATTCCCATTTCTAGTAAACATCTCTCCATGAGGAGTTAGTATCTTAAAGAATCCCGATCCCTTTATCGCAAAGTCTAGTCTGTTTCCAGTCTGTTCAATTGTTCCTTGACTAAAATCCGTAAGCACTCTGTTAAGTCTCTGACCGCTATTTATTGTCCCTATAACATTTCTTGAGCCTCTAGTTATTAACGAGCTTATGATCTGACCATTTGAAACAACTTGACCAGATTCGTTAATTTGAAATAGTTCTTCTCCTACAAATACACGTTGCCCATTACTATCTAGTACATAGTTTCCAGTTGTAGCATTAACTTCCCCATCTGCATTTTTACTAAATGTTTTTAGATATCCATCGTCTGCTACTGCAAATCTAATATCTCTGCTGAAACTTTTACCCATAGGGCTATCAACCGAAAAAAAACCTATGTCCCCAGAAAGGTGAAAAGTATTATCTGATTGTATTATCGATAGCGGTTTATTAGTAAAGGGAGATGCCTTTATTTCACCATTAATCTTACTTAACAAAATTTCTGGAAAAGTTTCAGTGATAACAATGTCTTTCTTAAAAGAAGTAGTATTTACATTAGCAATATTGTTAGTTACAGTATCAATTTTTTTTTCTGACGTCTTCATTGATGAAACAGCAGTATACAGACCTCTTAGCATAAAATCAACTCCAAATCTTCCTTATACAATAATATCGACTTCTTTCGTCTTTTACTTTAGCATTTTTACCTGTATTTCAACTTTTGAGTCATCAAATTTTGCTCATATAAATGTAGTGATTCTAAAGCTCTTCCCGTTCCTTCTGCAACACAAGAAATTGCATTATCAGCCACATAAACAGGAATTCCCGTTTTTTCTTCTATATGCTTACTTAGTCCATGCAGTAAAGAACCCCCGCCTGTCATTAATATTCCTTGTTCTGCAATATCTGAAGCTAATTCAGGTGGAGTTCTCTCAAGCACACTATGCACAGCATCAGAAATCTTCAAGAAGACTTCTTCCAAAGCCCCCAACATTTCCTCACCACTAATTTTAGTGCTAACAGGAAGTCCTGTAACTAAGTTTCTTCCTTTGACATCCATACTTGCGCTCTCTCTCTTATGTGCAGTTCCAATATTAATTTTCATATTCTCTGCAGTTCTTTCGCCAATCATTGTATTGTGTTTCTTTCTCATGTAACGAATAATTGCTTCATCAAATTTGTCTCCCGCTACCTTAATAGACGAATTCACTACAATACCGCCTAAAGAAATTACAGCAACATCAGTAGTACCACCACCTATGTCTACTATCATATGTCCATTGGGCTTTGCGATATCTAAATTTGCGCCTATGGCAGCAGCTATTGGTTCTTCAATAAGATACGTTGTTCTTGCACCAGCTTCATTTGTAGCATCGATTACTGCTCTTTTTTCTACTTCTGTTACTCCACTAGGCACGCAAATAATAACTTTAGGTTTAAAAAACATGCTTTGTCCAATAGTTTTTCGAATAAAATATTTTATCATTCTTTCTGTTATCTCGTAATCTGAAATAACACCGTCCTTTAAAGGTCGTATTGCAACAATATTACCTGGAGTACGTCCAAGCATTCTTCTTGCTTCTTCACCGACAGCTAATATCTTGTCAGTGTTTTTATCTATTGCAACTACAGATGGTTCTTTTACAACAATCCCTTTTCCCTTTACAAAAACTAAAACTGTTGCCGTGCCAAGGTCAATCCCAACGTGTGCACCAAACATGTTTCTCCTCCTTATCATCTTATCAATGTTATTTAACTTACATACTTCGATATATTAACTTAAATACCTCTATATTATTTAATTTTTTTACATGTTTTTTTTCAACACAAAAAACTCCAGAATTGCACCTGAAGTTTTCAAAGTAATAGTCACTTTCCCATTGATTCATATTTTAGCTTTGTCGATCTCCATGAAGTCACTGCCTTTTCCCGCCATGCCATTTGCTCCCCATTGACTCATTCCAACGCCATGTCCATGCCATTTTGTAGTAAATACTAGATACTTTTTGTCAATCTCTATTCAAAATCTGACGACTTGAATTGAAAAATCCTACGAATTTCTGTTCCTATAAATGTCTGATTTCCAATTTTTATTTCTAGTACGCTCCATCTCTACTTCGTTCCATTATCTCAATTTGTGATCTAAGTTTTTTCATTTATCTCTAAATTCTTTCTATGCGACTTTATCTCGCTGGTGAACTCGTCCAGCTATGCTGAACATCGGGGAACGGGGATTCTACCCCCTTGGA
>JAJOKQ010000037.1 GCA_021129785.1 Clostridiales bacterium
GACCTCTTGGTTTCATTGTAAAGAATGAGTAGAAGCTTACTATACCATATATCTTAGAAGTAGGTACATCTAGTTTCTCACAAATGAATAATTGCACTTCTTTGGGCAAATAGCCAAAAAGATTCTGTGCCTTGTGTAGCACTGGGATCAACGCTCCCTTTTTCTCTGTTAACGATGAAATATAGGTTTCTAGTTCATCAAAACTTGTTTGTGACAGTTCTTTTTTTGACACATTGATTCCTCCTATTCTACTTTTTAAGTATTAATCGACATTAAAAATTAGAGACAGTAAAATGAATAATCGCATTATTAAATACAATGATATCATGTATTATTTAATACTACAATTAAAAATGCTAATGCTAGATTAGGATTTGTAGCTAAGTAGAAACTATAGTATAATGATAGAAAAAATACATTTACTAAATAGGACTGATGAGAAAATGAGTATATACTATATTGATAGAAGAGATGGACAAGTAAAACAAGAAGAAGTAGCAGCATATAGAATGCTTAAATGGACTTATGAAACCAAAGTGGGTAAAACATTATTAGAATTACTTATTAAGAAAAAAATTTTTTCCTCATTTCTGGGACTTTTCATGGAGACTAAACTAAGTAAAAGAAAAATTGATTCCTTCGTAAATAGATTAGGAATAGAAATGTCTGAAGCAGAAAGAGAGGAAATACATGAATATAAGAGCTTTAATGATTTTTTTGCAAGAAAATTAAAAGCAGAAGTGCGACCAGTCTGTCAAGAAGATATCTCCTTAATTTCTCCTGTAGATGGTAGAGTACTAGCATATGAAAAAATAGATATGCATAGTGAAATTAGTGTAAAGGGGGAGAGATATAAATTACTTGATATATTTCAAGATTGCAAGCTGGCAAATGAGTTTGACTTAGGAACATGTATTATAGCAAGGCTTTCACCAATAGATTATCATAGGTTTCACTTTCCAGATAATGGACTAGCAGATAAAAGCAAGAGGGTTAAAGGATACTATTATTCTGTAAATCCACTTACAATGTTTAGTCTTATTGATGTATATTGCAGAAATAAAAGAGAGATAACAAGCTTTGCATCAGATAATTTTGGGGAAATGTGTTTAGTAGAAGTAGGAGCAACTGCCGTTGGTTCGATTGTTCAGACTTATCAGCCGAATTCGTACGTAGAGAAAGGCGTGGAGAAAGGTTATTTTAAGTTTGGTGGTTCTACAGTGATTATATTCATAAAAAAAGATAAGATTATAATAGATAGAGATATAATAAGAAACACTGAATTAGGGTATGAGACAAAAGTAAATATTGGAGAGAGAATAGGGGTGAAATACAGAATTGAGAATGTGAAGTGAAAAGTTGGAAAGATGGAAAGGAAAAAGCTGAAAGTGAGAGGTCTCACCCTGTTACCCTAAGTGGAATATAATGAAGTTGAACGGGTCTCTGTTTTTAATAATAAACTCGTCGAACGTTTTGCTTAGTCTTTGAAATTTCACAGGTGTAGAGTTCAAGGTGAATACACACGAAACTAATTTAGACTTTGAAATACTTTACTTGAAGAAGGGAAGAAAAAATTGAAAAATAGTGATAAAGCAATAAAAAAAGCAACAACTTTTAAACAAGTAACAACTCAAGCTTTTTACTGGATTATTGCAGTGACAGTAGTTGGTAGTATATATGGATTTGTATCTAGCATGGAAATACTACATTCTATAACTCTATTTTTATATGTGGCAGCAGTCTTACATATTGCATATTCAATTATTCCTAAAGAAATAACTGTGAATCTTAAAAAGGGACGTAAAATATTTACTCCTGAAGAAATAGATAAAACAATGGCTAAAAAGGAAAGAAAACTCAAAAATGCAGAACTGAATTTTTTTAGAGCTGTTATTATTTTAGCAAGCGCAGCAATATTAGACTTCTTAAGATTTTATCTTTAAAAATAGCATTTAGTTTTTTACCTAGCTCTAAGAAATATCAACAAGAAAACAAATATACATATTAAAACATTAACCTAGGGGGATTTATTTTGCTTATTAAAAATTTAAAAGAAATCAACAAAGACCATATGAACAAAACCATAGAAGCAATTGTTCTAATAGTAGAAACAAAAGTAAAAACCGCAAGAAATGATAAAGTGTATGCAGACATGACTATTCAAGATGCTTCGAAACAAGTAGAGGCTAAGTATTGGGACTATGCGAAGAAAGAAAAGTTTACATCTAGCATTAAAGAAGACGAACCTGTAAAAATAAAATGCGTAGTTGGAGAGTACCAAGGACGAATTCAGGTGACGATTAAGAGTATAGAAAAAATAGAAGAGAATATCGACCTTGATAAACTGATTCCCTCTAGTGACTGGGGAACAGAAAAACTAGAAAAAGGATTGAAGTATTTTCGCGATTTAGTTGAAGAAAATCATTTACAAAAGTTGCTAGACTTAATGATTTTCGACGATAAGTACTATGCAAAATTTTGTTCGCATCCAGCAGCTAAAAGAGTGCATCACAACTTTAGACAAGGACTGCTTCAGCATGTACTAGAAGTATTAAAATTTGCGTACACAATTGCAACAACTAAAAAACTGACAAAACGACAGACTAGCAGACTAATAGTTATGTGTTTTTTACATGATTGGGCCAAAATTATTGAATATAAATCTCTGCCAGCTATAGGCTTTACAGATGAAGGAACAATGCTAGGGCATATCTTCTTAGGAGCTCATCACACATTAAATTGCATGAATCAAATTGATAATTTTGACGAAGACGATAAACTAGTAATACTCAATGGAATATTAGGTCATCACGGTAAATACGAATATGGTTCACCGGTACTACC
>JAJOKQ010000074.1 GCA_021129785.1 Clostridiales bacterium
CTTTTTTTATTTCATCTGGGAGCTTTCTCAAAGATTTTTCAAACTTCTTTACGTATCGGAGTTGACACATGCTACAAACCCAATTTTTTTACTACTTCGTAAGCAGACATTGCTTCTGAAACTCTTCCGTTTTCAACATCATGAAAAGCTTCTTTAATATCATCGACCAGTTTTTTTAAACAAGCATTACCGGCGTTAAAACAATTTGCCCATTTTCATTTATTTCCACCTCAACACTATCATTTTTTTGTAGATTAAGCTTTTTAATAACTTCTATATGTAGTGTTATTTGATTCTTTGATCTTAACATAGCCAACATGACATTTTCCACCTTTCTTAAAATTATATAATCCAACTTTCTGATTTGCTCACTTTCGTTGTATCACTATAATTTCAAGATTTCAACTTGTTTATTTTCTGGATTATGATTGATTTGTGATAATAGTTACTATATATGCGTTTTTATTGACAAATCCCTGCACGTACATTATAATGTACGTGCAGGAGGTGTTAGTATGACGAATACAAATGCTACAAATCTAAGAAAAAATCTTTTCGAGTATTTGAATTCAGCGATTGAATATAATGATGTTATTAATGTAAATACCAAAAATGGGAATGCGGTTATTTTGAGTGAACAAGAGTATAATGGTATGATTGAAACACTTTATCTTTCTTCCATTCCAGGCATGAAAGAGCGTTTGGAAGCAGGACTGAACGCTAAATTAGAAGATTGTGTGGAGTTTGAATGGTAAACTATAAAATCACAATTTTAAAACAAGCGTTAAAAGACAAAGAAAAAATAAAACAATTCCCTGCGTTAAGAAAAATGCAGAAAACCTTATAGAATTAATGCTGACAAATCCATTTCGAAATCCACCACCATATGAACTGCTTATTGGTAATTGGAAAGGATTGTATTCACGAAGAATTAATCGAAAACACCGATTGGTTTACAAAGTACTAGAGGAAGAAAAAATGATTATAATTGTTAGTATGTGGTCACATTATGAAAACTTAAATTTATAAGCACGTAAAAAAACGATGAGAGAAATATTTTCCTCATCGTTTTTAACTAAGCAATTTTTGGAGAATAGAGACGTCTTGCTTTGTTTTTAGTGAGCTAGAACTATTTGCCAATAATTGATTCTAAAATTGTTTCAGTTTCAGCAGCAGCTAAGCCCATTACATCGGCAATAACGCCACCCATTGGAATTGCCATTAATTTAGAATTCATTCTTGAAACATAAGTGTTACCATTAGATTTTTTATAAATTGCAACTCTACAAGGCATTAAAGAAGATACAATCCTTTCGTCATCTAACTCCAAGATTCGTACAGAATGTCTAGATGAACAAAGTTCAAATATTTTAACTTCCATTACGTCATGACCAAAACCTGCTAGTGTTTCTTTCATATCGTGAATAACTACTACTTTCCAACCGTTGTCCTTCACTGCTTTGCCAAATTTTTCTACACTAGTCTCAAAATCATAGTTGCTTTGATCCTCTAAAAGCATCATGCTAGGCATCATAAAGAACATTATTGCACCCATTATAATCAAACCTACCAAAACTCCTATAGAACCCGTTATAAGCATATTTGTACTAAATTCCATTTTTAATTCCTCCTATTTACTTCCCATTACACTGGGGGGGTATGTTGCTTTCTTTATAGTAACACGGGAAAAAACTAAAGTCAAGGATTTTTACATTTTTTTTTGTATTTCTATTGACAACTACAACAGATAAGATTATACTATAAGTGAGTTTACGCCATAAACCATAAGAGGAGTTGATACTTTGAGTAAAAAAGAAGACGGGTTGAATAATAAAGACGACGTGAAATTACAAGAAGTTTTAGAAGACATTAAATTAATAAAAAAGGCAGTAGAAAAAAGCAACAATATTATGAAGCTAATACCTTTTGGAAAAATAATGAGTTTTGTGTTGTTACTAGGCGGCATACTTATTTTAGCTATATCTTCAGTTTTTTATTGTATGATTGCTTATTTTGGACAATATAGCGATATCCCGTTTGAGTTTAAAGCTTTACTATATTTGCTATGCTCTATAGCTATGCTTTATGTGGGAAGCATCAAAACTACTAGAATGCTTAAGTCAGTTCGAAATAAAGGATATAGCATTACTTCAATAGGATTTATAAAAGAGGTTTACTCAAGGCAGTTCAAGGCAATAGTATTTCCATTCTTTTTGGTCTTTGCAGTTATTACTGTTTTTTTAGCGACACGTGGGCTTAGTATATACATTGTACCTTTTTTAGCTATTTGGTATGCTTTAGTATATAAATCTATCATTACATTGTTCGGGGTAGAAGATGTTTTTATATTATCGGAGTGGCTATTAATTACTGGATTAGCATCTTTATTTTTTATCGAAAAGATACACACTTTAGTTATATTAAACATTACTTTTGGTTTAGGAATGCTTGTAGCATCAGTGGTGTATTACATGTTTCATGCTAAAAAGAGGTGTTAGGTGTGGGAAAACATATCAGTCTAGACAGTTTTGAATTTGATAAGGTAATACACGAGAGGGCTAGATTAATTATACTTACTTACCTAGCAAGTACTAGTAGCGAGAAAGTGTTATTTACAGAACTTAAGAATAAGCTAGAACTAACTTCTGGGAATCTATCAGTTCAGCTGAGGAATTTAGAAAAAGCAGGGTATATAGTAATTGATAAGAGAATAGCTGGGAATAGACCAGAAACTAGTATCACCTTAACTAAAGAGGGATTAGAGAGTTTTAATGAATATTTATCTGTTATGGAATCTATCATTAACAGAGTAAAAACAAATCAAGAGGAGGA
>JAJOKQ010000025.1 GCA_021129785.1 Clostridiales bacterium
TTTTTTTTTTTTCTTAATTATATTTTTTATAAAAAATGTTACTCTATATAGCATTTATTGTTAATAACAACCTGCAAAAAAGTGTTCTGATACACCTTTACTTTGTTTTAAAAAATCATCACTCAATCAGTCGTATAAGTTCGCAGGGGAGAAATAGGGACAGAGAGAAATCAGGGTCAGGTGATAAAAAGAATAAAATTGTTGTTAATCACAAAAAAAAGAGCCAATTGGCTCTTTTTATTTTTCTTATTTTGCATACATTATGCTAGTTTTTCTTTTACTCTCTCTACTAATCCTTTAAAACCTTCTTTATCGTGTATAGCCATTTCTGACAACATTTTTCTGTTCACTTCTATTTCACATAGTTTCAATCCGTTCATAAATTTAGAATATGATAAATCATATAGTCTTACTGCAGCATTAATTCTTGTAATCCAAAGTCTTCTAAAATCTCTTTTTCGTAGTTTACGTCCGACATAAGCATGTTTCAGTGCTCGCATTACAGACTGGTTAGCCGGTCTAAACAGTTTGCTTCTTGCACCTCTAAATCCTTTAGCCAACTTTAATATTTTCTTATGTTTTTTCTTGGCATTTAATGCCTTTTTAACTCTAGCCATTTTAAGCTACCTCCTTTGTATGATTAACGTGGTAATAATTGATCCATTCTTTTTTGATCTCCCTTGCATACAATCGCAGCTTTTCGAAGATTTCTTTTTCTCTTTGCAGATTTAGAAGCAAACAAATGACTTGTGAAAGCCTTAAATCTTTTAATTTCACCTGATTTAGTTCTTTTAAATCTTTTTGCTGCTCCTCTATGTGTTTTCATTTTAGGCATAATAATACCCTCCTTCCAAGTTATACGCTCTTTGGTGTTAGAATCATAATCATTTGTCTTCCTTCTAATCTCGGGGGTTTTTCCACTACACTATCTTCTTCAAGTAATTTTGCAAAGTCTTGCATAACAGCTCGCCCTCTCATGGTGTTGCTCATCTCTCTTCCTCTGAATCTAAGAGAAATTTTAACTTTATCACCATTTTTCAAAAACTTACTTACTGTATTAGCTTTAACGTTTAAATCGTGGCTTTCAATTTTTGCAGAAAGTCGCATTTCTTTTACAACAACATTTTTCTGCTTTTTTTTCGCTTCTTTTTCTTTCTTTGCTAATTTATACTTATGCTTACCATAGTCCATAATTTTGCAAACTGGCGGCTTAGCTTTAGGCGCAATTTTAACCAAATCTAGATTCTGATCATAAGCCATTTGTTGAGCTTCTCTAGCTGAAACCATTCCTAGTTGTTCACCACTTGGTCCTAGCAATCTAATTTCTCTATCTCTAATATTTTCATTTATTTGAGCCTCATTTTTATCTCTAATAACATGACACCTCCTAATATTTTTTCATATAAAAAAACGAATACATTTGCATCCGCTTCAATTTAATAGTCTAAACAGTAGTTTACCCTATTTGTTTATTGACCTTACTAGCTGCGCTGAAAGGTGAGAAGCGGAAACTTCTACTTTGTTAACAGAATAATGATATCAGTAATTCGTTGCTTTGTCAACTGTTTTCGCTTGGGTTTTTGTAGTTTTTTCTCCTTCAAAGCAAAATTAAATTAGATATCACAGCTATTGTAGAATTCTAAGTCTCTTTTAAGAAAAAAAGTTGCTTGAATTACCTAAAGAAAATTTGTCAGACGGTATTTGATATACCTTCACTTTTTCAATTTTTGCATTGTTTCTATTATCTAAAAGTTTACCCTTGTCATTTCTTAAGGTAATCCTCTTTATGTTCATGCTATTTTTTAAAAAAAAATTCTAATAAGGATTGAGTGTCTTTGTACACAATGCTACTCATATTATTTGATAACTCTAGCGAGTCTAAGAGCATCGCTTTATATAGGTCCTCAAATGCATTAATTGAATATTCAAATGAATTTTCATTGTTAGGTAAAAAGAATGTCGTATATGTCCTATCTTCAATTATGTCAATGACAACCATTTTTTCAATTTTTAGTTTTTTGTTTCACCAAGTCAATAAGTTCATCATTACTAAAACCATCTATAAAAGTAACTTCAGTAATTACATCTCTATTATCTTCTATTAATACGCCTTTAGTTTCCGATAGAGCTGAAACTGGAAATGCAAGACATAAAGCAAGTGTTAGTAAAACAACTACATTTTTACGAACATTCATTATAAATTCCTCCTGATTTTTTTTAGCAACGAAAATCTAAACATTTTTTAAGATCATTTCGAACACATATGTTTTCATTTTTTTCTACAACCTTAAGGCAGTGTTTTCTTCTTTAAGAAAAGAGTTGCAAAAAAGGCAAACACCTTCTGCAAGGAAAAGGCTTAAAGCCATTGGTCAAAGAGAAAACCGTTGGATGAATGATGTAAATCATTCTGTTACTAAGGCACTCATTGATAAATATGGTAAAAACACTTTGTTTGTTCTTGAAGATTTAACAGGTATTAGAAATGCTACTGAAAAAGTGAAAGTTAATAACAGGTATGTTTTTGTGTCTTGGGCTTTTTACCATTTTAGAGTTATGCTTGAATATAAGGCTAAAATGAATGGATGCAGGGTAATTACAGTTGACCCTAGATATACATCTCAAACTTGCCCCAAGTGTGGACATATTGCAAAGGCTAACAGGAGCAAGAAGAAACATACTTTCTGTTGTAAAAATTGCACTTATACTTCTAATGATGACAGAGTAGGTGCCATAAATCTTTGGAGGAAAGGAATTAACTATATCTCCAAAGAAACAATAGA
>JAJOKQ010000064.1 GCA_021129785.1 Clostridiales bacterium
ATGGGGCTTATTTCTTTCGAACTTTTCTTTTGCCATTTTTCTTTCCTCCTAAAAATTATATTTCGTATGTTTAAATTTGTAAATAGTGAATTAAGTTAAATTTTTGCGAAACCTTTACTTGCCTGCAACAACTTTTTCTGCTACACTTGCTGGTACTTTCTCGTAATAAGCAAAGTGCATTGAGTATGTTGCTCTCCCTTGAGATTTAGAACGTAAATCAGTCGAGTATCCAAACATTTCAGATAAAGGCACATATGCTTTAATTACTTGTACTCCACCAGTTCTAGGCTCCATACTTTCAATTTTACCACGTCTAGAGTTTATGTCCCCGATGACATCTCCTAAATAATCTTCTGGAGTAACAACTTCTACCTTCATACAAGGCTCCAGTAGTACTGGTTTCGCTTTATTCATACCTGCTTTAAAACCCATTGATCCAGCAACTTTAAATGCCATCTCAGATGAGTCTACATCATGGTAAGAACCATCGTAAAGCTCAACTTTAACATCAACAACTGGGTAAGCTCCGAGTATTCCGTTTAGCATTGCTCCTTGAATTCCAGCATCTACCGCAGGAATATATTCTCTTGGAACAGATCCACCAACAATTTTATTAACAAACTCGTAACCAGCACCTGGTTCTTGAGGAGTTAATCTTAGTTTAACATGTCCATATTGTCCACGTCCGCCCGATTGCTTTGCATATTTACCTTCAACCTCAACATATTCAGTAATCGTTTCTTTATAAGCGACTTGAGGTCTACCAACATCAGCTTCAACTTTAAACTCTCTCATCATTCTGTCTACGATAATCTCTAAATGAAGTTCTCCCATTCCAGCGATAATCGTTTGTCCTGTTTCGTCATCAGTATGTGTTCTAAAAGTCGGATCTTCTTCCGATAATTTTTGCAAGGCAATACCCATTTTTTCTTGACTGGCTTTGGTTTTAGGCTCTATAGCTACCGAAATTACTGGTTCTGGAAAATCCATAGACTCTAATACAATTACGTGATCAGAATCGCACAGAGTATCTCCTGTGGTTGTTGATTTCAAACCTACTGCTGCTGCAATATCCCCAGCGGAAACCTCTTTTATTTCTTCTCTCGAGTTGGCGTGCATTTGCAGTATTCTTCCTATTCTCTCTTTTTTGTTCTTTGTCGAATTAAGAATATAAGAACCTGACTTTAAAACCCCAGAGTAAACTCTAAAAAAAGCGAGTTTACCAACATATGGGTCAGTCATAACTTTAAAAGCTAAAGCAGAAAACGGTTCGCCGTCTGAAGGTCTTCTAGAAATCTCTTCGTCATCGTCAATTGACATTCCACTAATAGCAGGTATATCAACTGGAGAAGGCATGTATGCTACTATTGCATCTAGAAGCATTTGTACTCCCTTGTTTTTGTAAGCAGATCCACAAAAAACTGGTGTTATTTGAACATTAATAGTTGCCATTCTTATTCCACTAGCAATTTCTTCTTCAGTTAATTTTTCGCCTTCTAGATACTTCATCATAAGGTCTTCGTCAGTTTCCGAAATAGCTTCAACCAGTTTTTCACGATATTCTGTAGCTAATTCCTGCATGTCTGCCGGTATTTCTGTCTCTTCGATAATATTACCTAAATCATCTTTAAATATATATGCCTTCATATTTACAAGATTAATGATTCCAACAAAGGTCTCTTCCTTGCCTATTGGCAACTGTATTGCTACAGGAATCGCACCTAATCTGTCTTTCATCATTTTGATAACATTTAGATAGTCCGCTCCAAGTATATCCATTTTATTTACAAAAGCCATCCTTGGAACTTTATACTTATCTGCTTGTCTCCAAACAGTCTCTGATTGAGGCTCAACACCGCCTTTAGCACAAAATACAGCTACTGCGCCATCTAATACTCTTAGCGATCTTTCTACTTCCACTGTGAAGTCAACATGCCCTGGTGTATCGATAATATTTATTTTACTATCTTTCCATTGGCAAGTTGTAGCAGCAGATGTAATCGTTATTCCTCTTTCTTTTTCTTGCTCCATCCAATCCATTTGTGAAGCTCCTGAATGAGTTTCTCCAAGCTTTCTAATCTTACCCGCATAAAACAGAATTCTCTCTGTCGTTGTTGTTTTACCAGCATCTATATGCGCCATAATCCCTATGTTTCTTACTTTATCTAGTGGAAACTGCCTAGCCACTGTAATTCTCCTTCCTTACTAAAACTATATTACAAATTATACGAAAGTAACGCAGAACGTTACCATCTATAATGTGCAAACGCTTTGTTTGCTTCTGCCATTTTATGTGTATCTTCTCTTTTCTTAACTGCGGCTCCCATGTTATTGGCTGCGTCCATAATCTCTTTCGCCAATCTGTCTGTCATAATTTTTTCGCCTCTTTTTCTAGTGTACCTAACTAGCCATCTAAGCCCTAATGTTTGTCTTCTCTCAGGTCTTACTTCAATAGGTACTTGATAGTTAGATCCTCCCACACGTCTAGCCTTAACTTCTAAAACAGGCATAATGTTAGCCAAAGCCTTGTTAAACACTTCTAGCGGTTCTTCGCCAGTTTTTTCTTTAATAATTTCAAAAGCATCATACACAATTTTTTGTGCAGTACCTTTTTTACCATCTTGCATTACGTTATTAATTAATTTTGTAACTACTTTGCTACCAAATAATGGATCTGGCAGTACTTCTCTTGTGGGTATATTCCCTTTTCTTGGCACTTCGCTTCCCTCCTCGTTATTTGCAAAATATAAGTTTCGGTACTCGATAGATTT
>JAJOKQ010000115.1 GCA_021129785.1 Clostridiales bacterium
AAAAGTAAAAATTGGAATTCCACGCATTTTGCATACTTGAAACAGTTTTTTGGTTTGAGCCTCAACACCCTTAGCACTGTCAATAATCATAACAGCACTATCAGCAGCCATCAACGTTCTATAAGTATCTTCACTAAAATCTTGATGACCTGGGGTATCAAGAATGTTAATGCAAAAATCATTATAGTTAAACTGAAGCACACTAGAAGTTACTGAAATACCTCTTTGTTTTTCGATTTCCATCCAGTCAGAAAGTGCATGTTTTTGTGATTTTCTAGATTTTACTGTGCCAGCTTCTCTTATTGCTCCACCATATAACAAGAATTTCTCAGTTAATGTTGTTTTTCCAGCATCAGGATGAGAAATAATTGCGAAAGTTCTTCTTCTTTGTATTTCTTCTCTAAAGCTTAAATTATCGTTTTGCATAAAAACCCTCCTGCTCATATAGCGTATACCCATTCGTACTTATTATTCATTTGAAGGATACAATTTATTAATCTCCGCTTGTAACTCCTCATCAGCTAGAAAATCGTTGTAAGTTGTTGTTCTATTAATCAATCCATTTGGAGTTATCTCAATAATTCTATTTGCAACTGTCTGTATAAATTTATGGTCATGTGATGTAAAGAGTAAAGTTCCTTTAAAAGAAACAAGTCCATTGTTTAATGCTTAAATAGATTCTAAGTCTAAGTGACTTGTAGGTTCATCTAAAATAAGCACGTTTGTTGCAGCAAGCATCATTTTAGATAACATACAACGCACTTTTTCACCACCTGATAGAACATTAGCTTTCTTTAGAGATTCTTCACCTGAGAATAACATTCTGCCTAGAAAGCTTCTTATAAAAGACTCATCTTTTTCAGTAGAGAATTCGCGTAACCAATCTACTAGAGTAGAATCGACGCCATCAAAAAACTCAGAGTTATCAATAGGTAATAAAGCACGAGAAGTAGTAACACCCCAACGGTAGCTTCCTTCATCAGGCTCAATTTCTCCCATAAGTATTTTAAATAAAGTGGTCATTGCAAGTGGGTTACGAGTCACAAAACAAATTTTATCGCCTTTATTAACGTCAAAAGAAACATTGTCAAGCAATTTATTGCCGTCAACAGTTTTACTAAGGCTATCAATATATAAAATGTCTTTACCAGCTTCACGTTCAGGTGTAAAGCCTACAAAAGGGTATCTACGTGATGAAGGTTGTATATCTAAGACATCAATTTTATCTAGCATTTTTTTACGTGCAGTAGCTTGCTTCGATTTAGAGGCATTAGCACTAAATCTTGCAATAAAGTTTTGGAGCTCTTTAATTTTTTCCTCTTGTTTTTTGTTTTGATCTTTCATTAAGCGAAGTGCAAGTTTGCTAGATTCGTACCAAAAGTCATAATTACCTACAAACATTTTAATTTTTGTAAAATCTATGTCGACCATGTGTGTACATACCTTGTTTAAAAAATGACGATCATGAGAAACTACAATGACCATTTTTTCGTAGTTAATCAAAAACTCTTCAAGCCATGAAATAGCACGAATATCTAAATGATTCGTAGGCTCATCGAGCAGTAGAATATCAGGGTTTCCAAATAGAGCTTGAGCAAGAAGTACTTTAACTTTTTCAGCTCCTGTTAATTCGTGCATAAACTTTGAATGAAGTTTTTTGCCAATTGAAAGAGCCATAAGAAGCTTTTCAGCATTAGTTTCTGCATCCCATCCATCAAGCTCAGCGAAAGTTTCCTCTAATTCAGCTGCCCTAATACCGTCTTCTGAATTGAAATCTTCCTTTGCGTAAAGTGCATCTTTTTCATTCCTAATATCAAACAATTCTTTATGACCCATAATAACAGTTTCTAAAACCTCGTTATTATCAAATTCAAAATGATCTTGTTTTAAAACAGCCATTCTTTGACCTGGCGCAATATGAATATCACCAGAAGATAAATCTAGATCTCCAGATAGAATACGAAGAAATGTTGATTTTCTTGCGCCATTTGTACCAATAACACCATAGCAGTTACCAGGCGTAAATTTGAGATCGACATCCTCAAATAATTTTTTGTCGCTAAATTGTAAAGCTAAATTTGATACTGTAATCATATGTTTTATTGGGTAAGAACCCAGTTCCACCTCCTGAATTAAAATAAGTCTATATTATAGACACTTAGCGTCTATTATATGATGTAAATGCAAGTTGTGTAAGTAGAAATATCGTAACAAGTAAAACTATTTATGTATTTGGAGCTCTTCTATCTGTGCGCAAACTTATGTACATAAAGAAACTTAAAAAAGCAGGATAGTAATTGACCTTTGAAGAATATAATGCTTATGGAAATAATATTTCGTTGTTTCGTTATTTGTATGCCTATTATACGGAAAATCTGCGATTAACACAGCTAGGATATATGGATAGGGGTTAAGAACCTTTTTTCAACGCGTGCTGCCAAAAATCCAATAAAAACTACTGTTTTGCCTATAGTCTAGCAACAAAATTTAGCAACTTAAGAATTAACGGAGAAGGAGAAGGAGGGTATATTGGGAAAGGAGAGAAATTAGAAAGTAGGAGCGAGATCTTTAGTTATTAGCTATCAGAGTATGTATACGATAAAGATGACAAAGGGGAAAAAAGTTATGAAAAGA
>JAJOKQ010000072.1 GCA_021129785.1 Clostridiales bacterium
TTTTTTTTTTTTTTATTATTAAATATTTTATCTGGTTTTAGCTTTTTTAGAGTCTCACTCTTACTCCAAGCCTGAAAAGTTCGACCATATCTGCTGAAAATAGATTGGGTCCTAGTAATATTAGATAGAAAGCTAAAAAGATTAATAAAGTACTTAGTAAAATTCTGCTCTTAAAACCATGCCCCCTCTTAATTTTATATTCATAAGAATACAACAGGCTTAATCCAAGTGAAAGTAGAATCAAGCATAAAACTACAAATAGCGGAGCGTTAGTTGTTGACAAAATTTCTGGAAACAACATAGTATATTCTTTTACTATTGTTTTAGTAGTATAGAAGTAAAATGGTAGCCCGATTGCTATAGCTACTAGTAAGCAATGTAGAGATGTACTTGCTTTGTTAAATACAAATTTAATTATCAGTGCCATAAATAAAACTAGAAATAAGGGGTACGTAAAAACTAGCATGTACAGAAGTATCGGCGCAGTAAATATTGTTCTTAAAAATTGCTGCATCAGTGATGAAAAATTAGTGTATGCTTCTTCAAGTGGCACACCTTTTGTATTTGACAACACGTGCCTGGCAGTTATTGTAGAAATCATCAAAAATACATAAGCTACACTTAAACCACTTACTATAGGTTGCATCATTATTCTATCTAAAATGCTTTTTCCTTTATAGATATCAAACTTGTATTTGTTCTCGCTCATATCATTCTTCTTAAAATATCTAAACTTGGCGTAGGCAAAAACAATAATTAATACGAATACCCATGCAAACTTACGCAGCGGATAAGTCAACTCATTTATTATCATCAATCCTGAATGCTGATTTAAAAAGTTTATGATAATGTTAGACACATGCTCCGAATTATTTGTAATTGAATTTATGTCAGACTCACTTGCCACGTACCCTTCTGCAGGCATAGTGCTAATCACAGTCGCCACGACTCCATTGTTTCTAAATGCTGAGTGTTCTGCTCTAAAATAATTCATATCTATAATGCTCGCAATATCTAAGGCATTCGCAATATTCGAAAGTCGCTTTGTTTGTATTGTAGAATGATTAAATCCTTTTTGCGAACTCCAAGTCTCGAAGCTTCCGAGCGTAAAAATAGCTTCATTTACTCCTGTAATATTGTCAATAAATATTACTTGTGTTCTATCGGGTGGATATAGCAAAAAGGTGTTGTAGTGTGACACTCCAACATGTCCTGTATGTTTCCCGTTGAATGCTGCAAAGATAATTGTAGAATCAAATTCCATATTATTTTCTTTGATATAACTAGCAACTTCTAATAAAGTCGCTACTCCCGAAGCATTATCAGTTTTGCTTTTATGCATCTTTCCTTGTTCATCAATTCCTAAACCGTCAAAGGAAGTTGCAATCATTATATAATTTTCATAAGAAGTATTTGCAGTTGGTATAACACCAAATACATTGTTTGCTTTGACATCTGCAAATTTTAGACTTGAGTCGATTGTAATTTTGTAGCCTTGGTTGTAAAACTGTACTAATTCATTGTATGCATCATCACTTACTCCTATGATAACTGGTCCAGTAGTAGTTCTAATTTGGTTTTTTCTGCCTAAGTTAATATTTCTGCTATTCATTGCTCTGCTTTCTCTATAAATTATTACTTCTGCATTTTCGCGCCTTAATCTACGCAAAGCATCACTTTGTGTAAAACCTGTTGGCATAATGCTCTTATCTTCAAAATCTGCAAGAATAGCTAAACCTTCAAATAAATCATCAGTACTATTAAGTGCTTCATCTGTAATAATATGATAAAGGCTCCCCGTAAATTTACCTCCCATTGCAAAGTCATCAAACCTAACTAAGAATTCTTTTCCCTGGATAAATTCTCTAACGACATTGCCATCACTATCAACAACGTTAAAAACTACAGGCTTCTCTAGTACTGGTTTAATCGTATTAAAAGTAGTTATGTATTCGTTTTTAATATGCGGTTCTAATCCAATTTCTTTAAACTGATTCACTATGTATTCAACTGTTTTTTCATTTCCATCTGTTCCTATCATTCTTCCTTCAAATTCATCTGATACCAAAACCTCAATATGCTCTTTGACTCTTTCAGTATTTATCTCTCTAAATGACAGATCTTCTTTGCTTTCGCACCCTAATAGTGTTAAGTTTAAAACAATAAAAACTACAAGTATCTTCAGCATTGTTATTTTTCGTTTTCTTAATAAATACATTTTATCTCCCCTAATTTCGAATATTATTACCATATAATCCAGAAAAACTGTAGGGTGAGTAAAATCTATCTATCATAAAAAAAGTGAATAATATAAAAACACTAATTTAGTTGATAGACTAGAAAGAAATTACTACGCCTACAGCTTAATTAATATTTATTTTAAACGCTCTAAGAAAACAGTATTCTAAGCAAAACATGCGCTAAAATAAACCCAAATATAATCGTTAGAACTCGTGGACCAATTATTTTAAATGTAGCTATCCAAATAGCAACAGCATCCCTCCACGATATTCTATGTTCTTCATCCATAAATAAACACCACTCTTTTTTAAAGTAATCACTTGTACGCAAAGATTGAGCAACTAGAAGTAACGCA
>JAJOKQ010000012.1 GCA_021129785.1 Clostridiales bacterium
TTATCATAAACATCTCGCACTTGTTTGTTCACCTAATTCTCTTGAGCTTATTTCCCTTAGCTAAGAATCTAAGACTATTTTATTATTACATAATATTAAAAAAACATACGAAATAATCTAAAAATAATTCAACAGTCAAATTGATACGTATTTGTAATCGTTAATAAAAAACTTTTTTTTTATTCTAGGGTTGATTTTTTTTTGAATTCATGATAATCTGTCTTAGGTTACAAAATATATATATTTCTCACTCCCCCGTGAAAAATATATTTTTTGGAACTGTAGATAAACATCGGAATTTATCTATAGTAAAAAAGGACTGTCCCCTCAGTCCTTTTTTTTACCCTAATTTAATTATTTCAGTAATTTGCATATATACAAAGAATATAAATACTCCTATAACTATGATTATTGGAAAATACTTAAGCAAGCCATATTTTGATTCATTATGAACAATATTATCAATTTCTATATGTGACTCTTCTTCAAAATTATAAGGATTCTCTGGCGAGTAAGATGTCTCTATTTCCTCAAGATCCCTCTTAATTATTCTAGCAAGAAAGTATGCAATTGTAGAAGTAATAACAGCAATGAATCCAAATACTAATAGACTCACTAGCATAGCTTGCGTTGTTGATAGTTCAACACTTGCCTCACCAGCTACCTCTATATACTCTTGTAACATTTCTTGTGCTTTAATCATGATAAAACCCAAAGTAACTGCAATCCCATTGTTAACTATGTGCCCAATGATTCCTGCGTATATAGAATTTGTCAAAACTACAAAATATCCAAAAACCAAACCTAATACTATTGGACCTAAAAGATTATATATATTCAAATGAAAAATTCCAAAAAGTATGGCTGAAATAATTATTGCATTTCTCTTCCCTAATTTTTCGTACCCCGAAAGAATAAATCCCCTAAAAAAAATTTCTTCGCATACTCCTGCAGCTAATGATATTACAGCCATTGCTTTAACATATCCCATAAAGTGAGTAGGCATTGGTAGTTGCGGTATGCTCAGGTTTCCAAATAAGCTTAGTATAAACATCCCTATTGCATTTGCTGTCACAGCTACTGGATACATTAAAAATGTTATAACCACTATTAATAAGCCGTGCTTTATGCTTAGTTTGTTAAGTCTCATAGTTCTTTTTATACTCACCTTTTTTAAAGCTAAATACAACAAAGGTGGAATAAGAATTATAAATATTTGTGTTATTAACAAACCACTTAAAATCTCTTTCATTTGAACATATGAACCTAGAAATATAAACAAAAATGCTCCAATAAGGTATAGTATGTTGGCATCAAATATACCTATTTTTTTTTCTATTCTCACTTCCTCACTCTCCGATCGTTATGTTATAATTTTTTTTGCTTTCAATATTTTTGCGTAAACATTAAGTCCATCAATTAGTATTTTCTCATCAAAATTAAATCTATCACTATGAAGCGGATACAAAAAATTCTTTTTACTGTTATTTGCTCCTAAAAAGAAAAACACACCTGGTACTACTCTTTGATAATATGAAAAATCTTCAGCTAGCATTAACGGCTCGATTATTTGAATCTCACTCTCATGCAAGTTTTCAATAAGGTGTTGTGTTAATCGTTTATCATTTATTACAGGAGGGTACATATCTCTAAAAACTAATTCTATGTTGCAACTATGTATATGCTCTAATCCCTCAGTGTAGTCTCTCATTCTCTCTTTAATTCTACTGTATACATTAGTTTTAAAACTCCTCAGAGTTCCTTCAAGAACAGCTGTATTTGCTATAATGTTTCTTCTATCACCAGCAACCACTTTACCTACTGTCAAAACAGCGGCCTCAATAGGGTCAATATTCCTACTTACAATAGATTGAAATCCCAAAATCAATTCTGACATAACAACCATACTATCAATTGATTTATCTGGCTGCGCTGCATGTGCACTTTTCCCTTTGATCTCTATATCAAACTCGCCCGTTTGCGCCATTAGCTCGCCTTCTCGTATTCCTATCACTCCTTCTTCAATGTCGGGCAAAATATGAAGCCCATATATCTCCCTTACTTTGTATTTTTCTAATACCCCTTCATCAATTATGGGTAGTGCACCACCTGGTCCTTCTTCTGCTGGTTGAAAAATTAATAGAACATTACTGTTTAGCTTCTCCTTATTTTTTGCTAAATATTTTGCTAAGCATAAAAGAATTGCCATGTGCCCATCATGACCACATGCGTGCATTTTTCCTTCCTTTGTAGACTTAAAATATATATCGTTTTTTTCTTCAATACTTAACGCATCCATGTCTGCTCTAAATGCAATTGTATCTTCATTTGATTTGCCTTCAAAAAAAGCAACAACTCCTGTTTTAGCTATTTTCTTTTCATGTCTAATCCCTAATTCTGTTAAATAATTCTCTATATATTCTGCAGTTTCATATTCTTCGAATGACAATTCTGGAATCCGATGTAAATCGCGCCTTATTTTTTTTATTTCTTCTTTGTAAGTTGAAATACTCTCTAATATTTTCACAAT
>JAJOKQ010000112.1 GCA_021129785.1 Clostridiales bacterium
TTGTTGAACCAGTTAGAGCTTATTTATCTAAGATAGATGATATGAAACTTTAAGAATAAACCTCTCCCTATAAAAAAGGAGAGGTTTGCAAATGATAACAAATAAAAAGCAAGGGCTGAGAGAAGATGAATCAATATAAATCAGCATTAAAATACAGTAAAACAGAATACATAGTAGAAAAATCAAAATTTATTGCACATGTTAAACCTATCGCTACAGAAGAAGAAGCGATTGTATTTATCGAGGGTATAAAAAAAGAACATAGAAAAGCAAATCACAATGTCCCAGTATACTCGATTAAAGACAAAGTGCAAAAATATTCTGATGATGGTGAACCTAGCAAAACAGCAGGTTTCCCAGTGCTAGAAATGTTAAAAAAAGAAAACATTACTAACGTAGCCATCGTTGTAACTAGATATTTTGGTGGAATAAAACTAGGAAAAGGCGGTCTTATTAGGGCTTACACAAAAAGTGCTAAACTTGGTCTAGAAACCTCAGAAATGATAGAATACATTGAAGTGACGAAGGTAGCTTTAATATACGAACATACACTGCATGGGAAAATAGAGAATTTCATACTAAAAAAAAGTGATGTACATGAAATAAATACTGAATTCTTAGAAAATGTAAGAAAAGAAGTTTATGTCCCGAGTGAAAAGGCAGAGAATTTTGAAAAAAGCCTGATAGAGCTTACAAATAGTATGATTATAATTGAAGAAATTGATAGTGAATTTGTTGCATTTAGTGATGACAAAAAATGCACTTATCCTTGAGCAAACGATAAGTGCATTCTTGATTACAATAACATATCTTTCTTCTGATAAAAATAGTATGTTCCAACAACGCTTGTCGCAATTATAGCAACTATCAAAATCAAGTAATTAGTATTTAGCTTTTCATATATCAAAATATCTGTTGGGTCAACATATTCAAACGGAGAAACATACTTAAGAAACTCAAATCTTTCCGCAGCATTTGAAATTTTATTGAAAAAGAAGGTAACCATAATTAAACCTAACCCAGGGGCGAGGACGGAGGTGTTTTTCTTTTTAAGAGCTACAAATAAAAAGCCTAAAGTGCCAAAAAGAATTTGAACTAAAAATGGACCTAGTACTAATAATAAAAGCACACCAAAATCGTAACCTTTATCATCAAATATTGCAAACAATATAACCAAGGTGACACCTATTAACAAATTAAAGATAGTAATATTACTAAGAAAAACTAGAAGTTTAGACGTAATAATTTCATGTCTTTTAATCGGTTTGCTAAGCAAAAATTCAATAGTCTTGTCTTTACCTTCTTTTAGCAGAATACCTGCACCTAGCATAAACGCATAAATACTTCCAAAAAGAACAACAGTGATGTATGGATCCATAGTGTAGAAACCAAGCACAGTTGTTACATCAATTCGCGTGAGCCCAAACGCCTCCATTAACTGCTCAGGCATAAGAGCTTTCATAGTTGTAATCAAACCTTCTCTATCCTCGGCAACTACAGGAAAGATTGCCATCATTAATGCAAGCAGCAAAATTATTGAGACTGACCATAATATTAGGCTTAACCTATTTCTTTTAAACTCGTGTAAAAACATATTTAACATATGGGCTCCTCCTTATTTGTAGTAATGCATGAAAATCTCTTCTAAAGATGGATCTTCAATTCTTAGGTTTTGTAAATCATGCTTATTAAGTTCTGCAAGCAAAATATTTACATTGCCGTTGTACAGAAGATTAACAGTTTTTCCGTTAGTTTTTTTATTTACAATACCGTCAATCTCTAAAGAAAAATCATTCGGGACGAGTGTTTTAAATTCTAGGTGAATATTCTTGAAGTTATCTTCTATAAGTTCGCTAACATGAGTAGTTTTAACAACTGAACCATCTTTAATGATAGCCACTCTATTACAAATTTTTTGCACATCAGACAAAACATGTGATGAGAAAAAGATAGTAGTACCTTTTTTGTTCTCTTCCCGCAAGATTTCGAAAAAAGTGCTCTGAATCAGTGGATCTAACCCACCAGTTGGTTCATCCAAAATCAATAGTTTAGGTTCGTGAAGTATTGCTTGAACTATACTGACTTTTTTCTTGTTTCCATGTGAGAGGTCACTAATTTTTTTATGTAAATTCAAGTCTAGCCTTTTAGAAAGTTCATGCATTCTATCTGTTGCATCAATATTATGGAATCTAGCAGAATACTCTAGAAACTCTCTTGCGGTCATATAATCATAGTAATATACTTCTGATGGAACATAGCCGATTCTCTCTCTTATTTTCTTAGAGTTAGTAACTACATCCATATCAAAAATTTTAGCACCACCGCTTGTTGGGAAAATAATGTTTAGTAGCGTCCTAATTGTAGTAGATTTCC
>JAJOKQ010000077.1 GCA_021129785.1 Clostridiales bacterium
TTATACAAAAAGAAAGTGGTTAAGTATTGCAAATTAGTACTTGACTTAAAGAGGAAAATTATATGTATTATGAAATAGAAAACATGAATCAGGCTCAAAAAATACTTCATGCAGCTTTTAAATGCATATCTACAAGAGGCTATGCAAATGTTTCACTGCGAAATATTGCAGATGAAGCAGGTGTAGCATTGAGCCAATTAAACTATTATTACAAAAATAAGGAAGGACTATTTACTGAGGTAGTAAAAACATTGGCACAGCAATATATAGATGAAATTGAATATAATTTTAAGAATGCCAAATCAGAAAAAGAGCGAATATCCTGCTTAATTGGACATTTTCAAAAAATGTTAAGAGAAAACCCCGAATTATTTAAACTTCTTTTTGACTTAACCAGTATGGCCATCTGGTCAGCACCTTTGAAAGAGCTTCTAAATAATCTTTTTAAGAGTTTAGTTGGATTAATAGAGAAATATATTATAAATGAATTCTCACATAAAGAAAAATTGAGAGCTTATTCGTCAACAACATTGGCTAGAATAATTTTAGGCGCTTTGCTTGGGACATCTATACAAGTGGTGCTTGCCCAAGGGAAAGAAGATACGGTTGAATCATTATCAGCACTAAAAATACTACTTGAATAAGAAAGTATATCCATAATCTACCGTCCCCAATGACTCCCAACCCGGAATTGGAAAAATAATTATTAAAGAAAGAAGGATAGCCATAAAATGAACAACAGAAAAAATTCTAAAAGAAAAAAGGTCAGTCTCGCATTTGGCGGAGGAGGAGCAAAAAGTTTTGCACATATTGGTGTTGTAAATGTTTTAAAAGAAAACGATATCCCCATTGACCTCATTGCAACTTGTAGTGCGGGTTCTTTGATTGGGGCACTAATAGCAAGTGATGTTTTAAATCAAGCGATTATTAAAAAATTTAGTGAGGTTCTAAAACGTGTCACTTGGTTTAGACCGACAATAAGCAAGAAAGCAATACTTTCACAGAGGAATTTCAACAATATTATAGTGGATCTTTGTGGAGACGTAAATATTGAAGATTTGAAATTACCCATGGAAATAGTAACAACAAATCTTAATACAGGCAAGTTATGTATGTTCACAAATGGTAACCTAAAGGACGCTGTAGCTGCTTCGTCAGCTTTCCCTGGAATTTATAAGCCAGTGAAGATAGGCTCTGACTATTTTGTTGATGGTGGTTTGCTTAATAGTATTCCTGCGGATATTTGTAGAGAAGCAGTAGGCGAAGATGGTATTGTGATATCGATTACTCTGGACGGGCATTTAAGTAATAAAATTGATCGAATAAATATTTTCAGTTTGTTCTATCGTGCAATTTATATCCCTTTGATTCATAGTCGCAAAAAAATAATTAAAGTAAATTCAGATGTTGTAATTAAAGTTTTTGATCACCACGAGTTCAATTTTCACAATTGGAAGGAAATCTTTCGATTCTACTCTATCAGCAAAATGGAGCATTTTATTAAATTAGGTGAAGAAGCTACTAGAAATCAAATAGGTGAAATCAAAAAAATGTTGGAACAAGAAGCAATCTAGAATAAAAAATAAACTATAGCTTTTTTGCTATTATAATGTTATAATTAAAAATGGATATCATATTTGTTTCTTGGGATTGATATTTGGCCTAGTATAAAAAATACAAGTGTTTTCTGAGATAAGGAACACTTAAACTATGCAATGAAAAAGTAATTATACACGATAGTATGTTGCTATTGGCTGTCTTGAATGTGTTAGATTAAAAAAGGAGGAATACTACTATGCAAACTGCAACTAGATTTAAAAAAGGTAAATGGAACGACGAAATAAATGTACGAAACTTTATTCAACTAAACTACTCTCCATATCTTGGAGATTCAAGTTTTCTTGAAAAAGAAACCGAAAGCACAAAAAAAATATGGGAAGAAGTTCGTAAGCTTACTAAAGAAGAGGCTAAAAACAATGGGACTTTAGATATTGACACAAAAGTAATATCTACGATTATATCCCATAAACCAGGATATATTGACAAAGAATCAGAAAAGATTGTCGGGCTACAAACTGATGCTCCTCTAAAGCGTGCAGTAATGCCTTACGGCGGAATTAAGGTTGTTGAAAAAGCTTGCGAAGCATATGGTTATGAACTAGATGAGCAGATAAAAACAGTTTTCAATAATTACAGAAAAACTCATAATGACGGCGTTTTTGATGCGTATACACCTGACATGATAGCAGCTAGAAAAGCAGGG
>JAJOKQ010000143.1 GCA_021129785.1 Clostridiales bacterium
AGCAATTATGACAAAAATAACAGCTATGATTGATCTATCTATTATGTTTTAGAGTCAAGACTCCCACTTCTTCAAGTGGGAATTTCCAAGGGGGTAGAATCCCCGTTCCCCGATGTTCAGCATAGCTGGACGAGTTCACTAGGAAAAGATTAAAGAGGGAAAAATAGTGTAGGGCACCCATTGTGGGTGCCCGGTAGTAAAAGGAAATCGTGTTTTACTTCTTTTGTTTTTGTTATCAAACTTTTTTGGTTTATTAAAAACATTATTTGTAGTATACTAATGTAATAGTGAATTTAGGATTAGAGGAGGCAAATTGTGAGCAAAAAAATTAATGACATTACAGAATATTCAAATTTCATTCATAAAATAATAGACGAAGATTTAAAAAATAATAAACATAATGGAAGAGTACATACTAGATTTCCACCTGAGCCAAATGGACATTTACATATTGGACATGCAAAAGCTATATATATAAACTTCGAAACAGCAAACAAGTATAATGGATTATACAACTTACGCTTTGATGATACGAATCCTACAAAAGAAGATGAAGAGTACGTAGACAGCATAATAAATGACATTAAATGGTTAGGGTATGACTGGGGAGACAGACTTTTTTTCGCTTCGGATTACTTTGATCAATTATATGACTATGCGGTTCAACTTATAAAACTAGATAAAGCTTTTGTGTGCGATTTAAATGCTGACGAAATGAGGAAATATAGAGGGACACTGACAGAGAAAGGGAAAAATAGCCCGTTTCGAAATCGCTCTATTGAAGAGAACTTAGTTTTGTTTGAACGAATGAAAAATGGAGAATTTAATAAAGGCAAATGTGTGTTACGAGCGAAGATAGATATGAAATCACCAAATCTTAATTTGAGAGATCCTATAATTTACCGTATATTACATGCGGAGCATGATAGAACTGGAGACAAATGGTGTATATATCCTATGTATGACTATACGCATCCAATTTCTGATGCAATCGAGGGAATTACGCACTCGCTTTGTTCGTTAGAATTTGAAGACCATAGACCATTTTATGATTGGTTATTAGATACACTAAAGCTAAAAAACCATCCACAACAAATTGAATTTGCAAGATTAAATATCACTAATACAGTTATGAGCAAAAGAAAACTCCGGTCACTTGTAGAAGAAGGATTAGTAGATGGGTGGGACGACCCTCGAATGCCAACGATATCAGGATTAAGAAGGAGGGGGTATACTCCAAAATCTATTCGGGAATTCTGTGATATAGTAGGTGTGGCAAAAAATAATAGCGTTGTAGATATAGCTATGCTTGAACACTGTATAAGAGAAGATCTAGATAAGAATGCTAAAAGAGGAATGGCAATACTAAAGCCACTGCGTGTTGTTATTGAGAATTACCCAGAAGATAAAGAAGAGCTTCTAATTGCAGAAAATCATCCTAAAAATCTTGAAATGGGTACAAGGAAAATGCCTTTTTCAAAAATAATATATATTGAACGTGATGATTTTTTAGAAGACCCACCTAAAAAGTTTTTTAGACTAGCACCAGGGCGTGAGGTTAGGCTAAAACATGCTTATTTCATTAAATGCGTGAGTGTAATCAAAGACGAACAAACAGGGCACATTATTGAGCTTCGCTGCACGTACGATCCAGAAACCAAAAGTGGAAGTGGATTTAATAAGAGAAAAGTAAAAGGAACACTTCATTGGGTGTCGGAAAAGCACTCACTTAAGGCAGAAGTTCGACTATATGATAATATGATGATTGACGAGAACGAAGGAAACACAGATGATTTGAAAAATAGAATAAATAAAAAGTCGATTGAGAAACTTCCTAACTGCTTAGTGGAACAGAGTTTTATAACGGCAAAAAAAGGTGACCACTTCCAGTTTTTAAGACATGGTTATTTTATTGTTGATACTAAAGATACAACAAAAGAAAAACTTGTTTTTAATAGAACGGTTACACTACGTGATACGTGGGCTAAAATATCGAAAATGAATAAATAAGTAACAATGATGTCAAGTGATTGATGTCAAATGATGTCAGGGAGACGGAGTTGTTGACAATGTGATGTCAACAACCCCGTCCCTTTGTCATCTTCTTTGAATCACCGGTGTAAGATTTATCTTTCTATTATGTTTTAGAGTCAAGACTCCCACTTCTTCAAGTGGGAATTTCCAAGGGGGTAGAATCCCCGTTCCCCGATGTTCAGCATAGCTGGACGAGTTCACT
>JAJOKQ010000030.1 GCA_021129785.1 Clostridiales bacterium
TTGTTAAATCTTTTTCAGTTGGAATTTGTGATTTTACTTCCCACACATCGTTTTTTATTTTCTCTACAATAAGATCTTTTAGTTGCGAGTACAGTGGTATAGGACTATTTTTATCTAGCATTTTACTTCCTCTTCTTTCGTGTAATTTCTCTTTATTTGATCACAAGTTTTTTAATACTTGGTAATTTGTCTAATCTTAGAATAAAGATTTTTGAGACTAGGAAAAATTTTCTTGTATACTTTCTTATACAACTTAGCATATGTTTCCACATTTTTGTTGTTAGGCTTAAAAACATCAACCCTATGAACCATTTCTTTAACTGCATCATCAAAGGTTTCGTAAAATCCTATGCCAACAAATGCAGTAATTGCCGCACCTAACCCTGATGTTTCGTATGTTTGTACTCTATATGCTTCACGGTTAAAAATATCTGCTGTAATTTGACAAATTGCATCGCTTTGAGATCCCCCACCCGAAATAGCGATTTTCTCCATTTTATGCTTAGTCTTTTTCTCTATAGCTTCAATACCTTCAAGTAGTGCAAAGCCAATACCTTCAATTATTGCTCTATAAATATGTTTCCTTGTATGCACATCAGAAAATCCAATAATCGCGCCTTTTGCGTAAGGTTTTCTAATCCCTGAGCCCCAGAGAGGCTGTAGAATCAATCCGTGGCTTCCAGCAGGTACATCGTCTAATAATCTGTTTAACAGTTCTTCAGCAGTAACATTAATCTCTTTTGCCATTGCAACTTCTTTTTCTGCAAATTCTTTTTTAAACCAACTAATCATCCAATATCCTCTATAAATCTGAACTTCTGGATTAAAATGATTAGGTATTACTGTTGCATATGACGGGAAAAATCTTATTGGCTCAAAATAGTCTTTAACTGTCGTTTGAATTGTAGCTGTTGAACCTAGACTTATATTCCCAACACTATAATCTAGACAACCAACGCCTAGAGTTTCGCACCCTTTATCTGACCCAGAAGCAATAAGTTTCAGCCCTTCATTTATTCCAGTTTCTTCTGATACTTTTTTAGATATTGTTCCTAAAATATCTGTCGGCTCAACTAATTTAACTAGTTTAGCACGCTCGATATCGCATACAGCAGATATAATATCATTTTTTTCTGCCCATTTTCTATTTTTGTGGTCTAATGGAATATGTCCAATTTGAGAGGCTACTGAGTCTAGAAAGTTCCCCGTTAGCTTATATATCAAATATCCTGACAAATAGAGATACTTATCCGTTTTCTCCCAAATTTCAGGTTGATTTTCTCTAATCCAATTCGCTCTAAATTTTTTTCTTGTAGCTAGAACTTGCTCTTTTACTCCCCCTACTGTTATCATAAAATTATGCAATTTTGACATAGGGGTTTTACATTCTGCCATCCTTTGATCTAACCAAAGTATTGCTGGTCTTAACACTTCTCCATTTTTATCTAATAACACGCAAGTGTCCCTTTGTGTTGTAAGTGAAACTGCTATTACTTTATCCCATTCAAGAGGGCGTTGCTGCTTTAGTGTTTTGCATACGAAACATAAGCTATCCCAATATAGTTCTGGGTCTTGCTCCCCCCAGCCTGGCTCTTTTGAAAAATATGGCTCAAATGATTTCTTTACTTTCGCTATTATATTTCCTTTAGAATCAAATATTATTGCTCTAGTACTTTGTGTTCCACAATCTATTGCTAAGATGTAAGGATTATTCATGCAACACATTCCTCTCTTATTCAAGTAATAACATAATTCACTGTAATCAATGTACAAATATCATACTTGTACGTTTCAATCTTATGTTCTCTGTTTTACTTCTCATATATCATATTATTTGACGTGATTTATCAAATTCCTTTATCTTTTTAAGAGCTCATTTAAAACCATTAGATTTTGGGAGACCGTCGTTATTATTTTTACAGAAAAAAACTCCGTAAAAAAGGTATTTTAATATAATACCCGAATATTAAGAAGTGAGAGGATGTGTTTTTATGCAATTTTTTATCAAGGTAATAGTTACTTCAATTATTGTTGCTATTGTATCTTACGTTAGCAGAAAATTCCCCACTATTGGAG
>JAJOKQ010000006.1 GCA_021129785.1 Clostridiales bacterium
TGGTTTTAAAGTGCTAGAAATAGAAGTAGAAAAAAAAAATGACTTAGAGCGATTAAGTAAATATAAAGAAGCAAGTGAGCTAAAGAGAAAGTTTATTTTTGCAGGGATATTTGCTATTCCATTGCTAATAGTATCAATGGGTCCAATGTTAGGATTAACGTTACCAAACATTATAGAACCGCATGTTAATTCGCTTAACTTTGCATTACTTCAGCTCATTTTGTCAGTGCCGGCATTAATAGCAGGACATAGCATTCACGAAAAAGGGCTAAAAAACTTGTTTAACAGAAATCCGAATATGGACTCTTTAATTGCAATAGGAACAACTTCGGCATTTACTTATGGATTATATGCTATTTATCAAATTATAATTGGAAATCATCATATGGTCATGAATCTATACTTTGAGACATATACCGTCATAATAACTTTGATACTACTTGGAAGATTTTTAGAAGCTAAGTCAAAAGGGAAAACATCAGATGCTATAAAAAAACTAATTGGTATGCAACCTAAAACTGCACAAATAATTCAAGATGGCAAAGAAGTGACAGTTCAAATTGAAGAAGTAGAAGTTGGAGATATTGTATTTGTTAAACCTGGCGAAAAACTGCCAGTGGATGGGACAGTAGTAGATGGATACACTTCTATTGACGAAGCAATGCTAACTGGAGAGAGTATACCTGTAGAGAAGCAAGTAGGAGACAAAGTTGTAGGTGGAAGTATAAATAAAAATGGAGCAATTAAGTATGAAGCAAAAAAAGTAGGAGAAAATACTGCTTTGTCGCAAATCATTAAGCTAGTTGAAGAAGCGCAGAGCAGCAAAGCACCAATAGCTAAATTAGCAGATATATTCGCAGGGTATTTTGTGCCAGTAGTTATTTCTATTGCAATTTTATCAGCAATTGTTTGGCTTCTTGCAGGAAAAAGCTTAGTGTTTGCCTTAACAATATTTATTACAGTACTAGTTATTTCATGCCCGTGCGCATTGGGGCTTGCAACACCAACAGCAATAATGGTAGGGACGGGCAAAGGTGCAGAAAATGGAGTGCTTATTAAAAGCGGAGAAGCATTAGAGACAGCACATAAAATTAAAACAGTTGTACTAGATAAAACAGGAACAATAACAGAAGGGAAGCCAGTTGTCACCGATGTTATTGTTCAAAATGGTGTGACAGAAGACGAGCTGTTAGTACTAGCTGCTTCTTCAGAAAAGGGGTCAGAACATCCTCTAGGAGAAGCAATAGTAAACAAATTTAGTGAAAAGAATTTGAAATTTAAGAAGACAGACAATTTTCTTGCGATTCCAGGACACGGAATAGAAGTAGAAATAGAAGGGAAAAAAGTAATACTTGGGAACAAAAAACTAATGGATGACAAAAGTATTTCCATTAATTTAACTGAAGAATCAGATAAGCTTGCAAACCAAGGTAAAACACCTATGTACATTGCAATAGAAGGTAGCCTAGTAGGAATTATTGCTGTAGCAGATATTGTTAAGAAAAATAGCAAAAAAGCTATTGAAAAATTACATGAATTGGGCATCGAAGTTGCAATGATTACGGGAGACAATAAAAGAACAGCAGAAGCGATTGCAAAACAAGTTGGAATTGACAGAGTAATTTCAGAAGTGCTTCCAGAAGAGAAATCAAAAGAAATAAAAAAATTGCAAGAAAAAGGTAGTATTGTAGCTATGGTAGGTGATGGAGTTAACGATGCGCCGGCACTAGCGCAAGCAGATATAGGAATAGCAATAGGGTCTGGAACAGACGTTGCAGTTGAATCCGCAGATATAGTTTTAGTAAGAAGCGACTTGATTGACGTTGCAACTGCAATAAAATTAAGCAAAAAAACTATAACAAATGTGAAGCAAAATTTGTTTTGGGCATTTGCATATAATATTGCAGGAATTCCACTAGCGGCAGGAGTATTTTACGCATTAGGTGGTCCACTGTTAGACCCAATGTTTGCTGCTGGAGCGATGGCACTTAGCTCAATATCAGTCGTGTCAAATGCATTAAGATTGAAGAATTTTAAACCATAAGTTTCAAAAATTAAGCCTAACCCCTTTTCTC
>JAJOKQ010000068.1 GCA_021129785.1 Clostridiales bacterium
GGCAAAAATGCTCATACTTACAATTTCTATTTCGTATACTTTTAATATAGAGTACGACAAAATTAGCACTACTATGTTAGCAATGCTTAAGTGCTTATAATACAGCATTTTCAAGCCTTTAGCTTCTTTACTAGAACTAACCTCTTCTGGAATAGAGATTCCAAAAATCAGTGATTTTCTACTAAATGATGGTAGCAAGTAACCAATTACTACTATTGGTATTACTGAAGATGCCAGTATTATGATTGCCATATAAATTTCTTCTTGACTCATTACGAAATTCCTCCCTCAAACTCGTTGTATTTTTCTTCAATTAATTTTGTAAACTCACATTTTTTTATTCCTCTTAAAAATGCCTCTGCAATACTCACTTCTAATAGATCTCTCAACGCTCCCAAAAAAAGATAATCTTCCTGCGCTTTAAGGTTAGTACTTACAAGCACACCTTTTTTTCTGTGTATAGTAACCCACCCTGCTTGTTTCAAAATACCATATGCCTTATTTACTGTGTGCATATTAATGCCTATATCTGAAGCCATTTGTCTAACTGACGGCAACTCTTCTCCTTCTACTAAATCACCTTTAGCAATTCCTACAACAATTTGATTTGATATTTGCTTATATATGGGGATATTCGATTCGAATTCTAAGTGTAGCAGCATTTATTCACCTTCTTCCATCTGTTATATATATAGTATAACAGATAACTAGATGTGTCAAGAGTATATCATTTTTTAAAACAAAAAACTCCCTCATATACCAAAAGTATTTAGGAAGTTAATAAAATGCCTAGTCTTTCGCAAATTGCCTTTCTTCTACTTAGTTACTTAAAAACAATATCAAACTTATCTCTGCGATGTAAGTTTACAATATCGTCACATCCACCTATGTAATTACCATCAACAAATATCTGTGGTACTGTGCCAGATCCTGTTCTCATTTCTAATTCCCTTAGTTTATTTATATCATCACCAATTTCTATTTCTTTATACTCTACGCCTTTTTTACTGAGTAATCGTTTTGCTCTTATACAAAATATGCATGTTTTCCTGGTATAAATTACAACTTCTTTCTTCATTTCATTCCTCTTTTCTTTATTTTCATCAATCCTCTTCATCAATACTTATATTGCCCTTTTGATAGAAATTCGTGTAACTACTATTCATAGTGAGACACATCAGCATACATGCGCACAACTGCATTATTCTCGCTCATCTCAACTATATTAAGACAAGTTTGTTTCATAAATGCACCTTCCCACAATTCTTCAATATTTTTTCCTTGGAAATATGACATAATTACTTTCAAAGTAATTCCGTGAGTTACAATTAAAAAATCTCCATTTTGATGTTTTTTTGTTATATCATTAATAAATCCAACTATTCTCTCGTGAACATCATAAAATGTTTCTCCATATTCTGTAGTGTAGAGTTCCGGGCGTTCCCAAAAATTACTAAGCCCATCTGGATCAAGCTTCTTTATGTCCTCAAATTTTTTCCCTTCCCAATTTCCCATTGAGATTTCCATTAGTTTCTCGCATTTTACTATTTCCGTATCCTTATCTCCTCTAACTATCTCTGCTGTTTTAGCAGCCCTTCCACTAGGACTTGAATATATTCTGGCAAATTCTCTATCTTTTAACCTCGCAGACAATAATTCAGCTTGCCTTACGCCAAGTCCTGTCAGTTTAGAGTCTTTTCTTCCTTGTGAAATCTTTTGTACATTCCATTCTGTTTCTCCGTGTCTTGTTAAAAATAGTCTTAGCATTTGCACATTCCTCTCAATTGTGATATAGGTCTCCCAATACGTCTAATTACTATGCTTTTTCTACAGCATACCAAAAACGCGCCACTTATTCAAGCATGGGGGTAAAATCTCGTTATATTAAAACGTAGTCTAGACCGTTTCATCTTTTCTTGATATTCACTACGAAATGCATTCTTTATTAGAGGAAGTAGTTCTAAGTCTCTAGCTGCTTGTATGCTTCGAAAAACCTCTGTCCCGCTGTATATATGATTGCTAGAAAAAAAATAGTTGCTATAAGGCTTAACCACTGC
>JAJOKQ010000062.1 GCA_021129785.1 Clostridiales bacterium
TCATTTCACTAACATTAATATCAGTACCTTCACCTATTCTAAGCGTACTTCTATTGTTTCCATCTACATCTGTAATTCGCACATTAAATGCTCCGCCTGCTGCTGAACTTGGGATTTCTGATATTCTAACATAAGTTTTTACTAACATTCCTTCTAAAGCTTCTGCTGTATCAAAGCCTGCTAGTTTATCAATTTCTATTTCTTTTGCTACTGGTAGAGCAACATTCTGCGCTAAAATCTCAAATACTGGCTCTTGGAGTTGAACAAGTCCTCTCCATTGACCAACTAATGCTGTTATTCTTACTTTGTCACCTTCTGCGAGGTCTTGATCAACGCCCGATGCAAAGATTCCAATCCCTCCTGTTTCATCTTGTACGTAAACAATTGTGTTAGAAGTGTGAATCAAACCTGTGCTAACTGTGATAACACCCTCTACTACAACTTTTTCTCCTATTCTTGTAGCAACTCCGTCTTCATCTACTACGGATATAAGTGCGATATCTTCTACATTGATATGAGCATGTGCAACTTCTAGCACTTCACTTGAAAATGGCATAAGCATAGTGCTTATAACGAGAATCAAAACTAATAGCGTAGCTAAACTCGTTCGGTTCTTCTTTAAATTACTACCTTCTTTTTTCATGCATTTAACTCTCCTTTTATTTTTTCCTCTTACGAGGTGTTAATATATATGTTTCGACATATTATTTTTTTGTCCTCTATTTTTACTGTTAATTTGTAGTTAGTTCGCTGTTAATTATGTTTTTCAGCATAAATCTAAGTTGCCCCGTTCAAATTGAGGTTTCTATAAGTTGAATACTAAATCAAATGTGATATAATTTAATTAAGTTGCTGAAATGAGCCATCAAAATACAATTTATTATATTTTTGATTGATAGGAGTGAACTTTTTGAAGGATCTGTTGCTGTATGTAAAAGAAAGGCTATCGATTTTTAAAGATCTCTACACTGAAATCCGAATTGTTTCCCCCCACATTAATAAAGCTGTTGATGCACTTGGTAATCCGCTAGCGGGAAATTGTTTTGATCTTTGGGCTAAAGACAAAAAGTGCAAAGATTGTGTTGCTTTAAAAGCTGCACAGATGAATACTTCCTTTGTGAAAATTGAGTTAAGGGCAAGTAAAACATATTTGGTCCAAGCAATTCCTACACAAATAAACAATGAAACAGTTATTGTTGAAATATTAAAAGACCTTACAATCAATAGCCAAATCCTTGATGATAAAAATTCGCTACCCTCAAATTATTCCGAAGTTTCAAATAAAATTTCTGAGACTTTAATAAGAGATGAGCTCACAGGACTTTATAATAGAAGGTTTGTAAACAAGTGCTTGCCTCTAGATTTGAATGTAATAAATGATAATGCACAGCCTCTTGCTGTTATCTTTGCAGATATCGATCATTTTAAACAAGTTAATGATATTCACGGCCATAATATCGGCGACTGTGTTCTTCGCGAGTTTTCAAAACTTCTCGAAGAAAATATAAGAGGAAAAACAGATTGGGTCGCTAGATACGGTGGAGAAGAATTCATAATTCTTCTAAAAGGAATTTCTAAAGATAATATTTTGACAAAAATTGATGGGATTCGAAAGTTAGTATCCCAAAAAGTTTTTTGTCAAGATATAGTACCTTTAAGAATTACATGCAGTTTCGGCGTAAGTTTCGTCAATAATAACGCTATTGACAGTGACAAAGTCATTCAAGTAGCAGATAAATGTCTGTATGAAGCGAAAAGAACAGGTCGAAACAAGGTAGTTTTTCGTGATTTGTCATTGCCAAAGAGCGCAGGTAAAAATACTTAGATAAAATTTAGTGTGTTCCTCATTTTCCTGTTATTGCCAATGGTTTAGTAACTGCTCCAACACTCCCACATTTGTTGCATTTGAATTCTTCTTGAAATCGTTTTTCAAAATTTATCTTCTTACCCCCAGTATTTTTTCTAATATCCATTTGTTAAGAGAAACTAGACAGCAATTAAGAAAAG
>JAJOKQ010000075.1 GCA_021129785.1 Clostridiales bacterium
TTAATTTTTTTTCTACATCATCTACCCTCTCAATATGATCCATAAGCACTCTTTCTATGTTTTTTCCAGTAGTCCCTTTAATCAACTTCTTATACTTAGTTCTTAAACTTGAAGTTATTGTGTTAAGAGTTATCATTAAAACTACAAGTACCAAATTCAAGCTCAGACTTATCATCATAAAAACACTTATATTGCCGCCTACAAAGTCAAGTATGCTTTGCATATCTGCAACTCCTCTTCTCTTCTTTTTTTAGTATTTTATAGTTAAAAACATATTACTTTTTCTCTTTATAATTGACTTGTTATTTCTTTGATTGCACGAATAACCTTTTCCACTTCCTCGTGTGTGTTAAAAACTCCAAAACTAAACCTTACAGTACCTTGTTTAAATGTCCCAATCGTCTTATGTGCTAATGGAGCACAATGCAAACCCGCTCTTGTGGCAATATTATAAACTTTATCTAATATATAGCTTATTTCTGCAGAATCTTCATCTCCAATATTTATAGATACAACCGCGGAATGTTTCATTCTTTTTCTTAACCCATAAATTTTTACCTTTTTATTTTTCTCTAACTCCAATATAAAGTGCTCTGCTAAGCTTTCTTCATGATCTCTAATATTCTTAATTCCTTTGTTAAGAATATATTCCACTCCTTTTGAAAGACCAGCAATTCCCAATGTGTTCAGTGTTCCGCTTTCATATTTGTCTGGCATAAACTTAGGTTGAAATAAATCTTCTGATCTGCTACCCGTCCCACCTTCTTTAAGTTGTTTTACTTCAACTCCCTCAGCAATGTATAAAACACCCGTTCCTTGAGGTCCAAGTAATCCTTTATGCCCTGCCATCGCCAATAACTCTATGTTATTTTCTTTCACTTTTACGTCATAACTTCCCGCTGTTTGAGCTGCATCAACAAGAAAACAAACTCCTGTTTTTTTTGCAATGATACCAATTTCGGTAATAGGCATAATTGTGCCAGTAACATTAGATGCATGAGTAACCGCTATTAGCTTTGTGTTTTTTCTTACTGCCTTTTCAATTTTTTTTGGATCTAATTCCCCGTATTCGCTACATTGCACTATAGTACTGCTCACTCCTATATTTTCTAGCGCTTTAATAGGTCTTAATACTGAATTGTGCTCCATGCTAGTCGTTACAACATGATCTCCTTTTTTAAGAAATCCTTTAATTGCAGTGTTTAATGCTTCTGTTGCATTCAACGTAAAAGCAATTCTTAGTGGATCTTCAATTTTTATTAATTTTGAAATATTCTCTCTTGCCTCAAATATTACACTTCCTGCTTCAATTGCTCCTTTGTGTCCGGAACGCCCAGGATTTGATCCTTGCGTTCTCATAATCCTTTCTATTTCCAAATAAACTTCTTCTGGTTTAGGAAAAGAAGTTGCAGCATTATCTAAATATATAATATCATCCACCTCATTTTATTGTTTATTTGTTTTTGTAAATGTTTCACGTGAAACATTTATGCTATTTTATATATTTTAATTGATTTTATTTATTAACTCCAAAATTCTCTCTAATTCTTCATCTCCATAATACTCAATTTCTATTTTTCCTTTTTTCTTTCCTTTAAGAATATTAACTTTTGTTCCAAATAATTTCTTTAATTTATCTTCAACGTCTAAAATAAACGTATCTTTTTTAACTTCTACTTTTTTTTGCTCTTTTTGTTCAGAAATTATTTTAGCTACCAATTCTTCCGTCTGTCTTACATTGATTTTTTTCTTAATTATTGACATAGCCAGTTGATACTGTTTTTGACTGTTTTCAATTCTTAGTAAAACTCTTCCATGTCCACTAGAAATACTTCCGTTCCTTACTAACTCTAATACTCTTTTTTCTAGTTGAAGTAATCTTATTGTATTAGATAAATATGGTCTGCTTTTTCCAAGTGTACTCGCTAACT
>JAJOKQ010000156.1 GCA_021129785.1 Clostridiales bacterium
CCTGCTATTGTCATTGTGATAGTCCCCACAATAAGCCCTACTAAGGCATGTTTCTTATCTTTTTTCATGTGGTATATAAAAGCAGCAGGAAATACGAAAGATGCACCTATAATAAAATTAGCTAACTCTCCAACCCCACCTGTACTTGTTCTTATAATAAAATGTAAAAGTACTTTAATCAGTTGAACTACTACTCCCGCCACCGGGCCAATAGCGAAACCGCCTACTAGTGCTACAACGTCACTTAAATCAATTTTTAAAAAAGCTGGGAAAATAGGTATTGGAAACTGTATTAGCATTATTCCAAAGGCTATAGCCCCAAGTATTGCAATTTTTACTATTGCATGTGTAGTAAATTTTGCTTTCGTTAAGTTAATGCTTCTTTCAAAATTTTTCATAAACATAATATTTCCTCCTAAAGTTTTGTTTCTTCAGGCATAAAAAATACCTGAGAATTTGCTCCTCAGGTGTTGATTGTAAAAGTACCTACTAAGATACCTCTACTCTTCTCTCATCCAGACTATACTGTCGGTACTGGAATCACACCAGTTCAATCGATAAACGATTCGCGGACTTTAACCGCCGGTCGGGAATTTCACCCTGCCCTGAAGAATATTATTTAATTAATTCACATTATACTATTAATTTTGCTAGAATGCAAGAAAAAATCTGCTCTCAACTAACGGATTAAGTTCTTTTTTTCAATCCTTTCATACTCATAGATATTTTCCCTCTTTCAATGTCTAGTTTAATGATTCTAACAGTCACTTCATCCCCAACTGATACAACGTCCATTGGGTTTTTGATAAACTTGTCACCTAGCTCTGAAATATGTACAAGACCATCTTGTTTGACTCCTATATCTACGAAAGCTCCAAAATCAACAACATTTCTTACTGTCCCTTGCATTATCATATCTAGCTTCAAGTCTTCCATTTTTAATACATCAGATCTAAACACAGGCTTGGGCATTTCCTCTCTTGGATCTCGACCAGGTTTTTTTAGCTCTTCAATAATATCTCTCAATGTAAAAACGCCTATCTCTAGTTCTTTTGCTATTGCCTCTACATTTTCTTTAATTGCTGTTGCATTAGTTTTTTCAGGTTTCTTATTTTCAAGTCCTAGACTAGCCAAATCTTGCAATGACTTCACTCTTTTTGTATTCTCTTTTTCTACTTTTACTTTCTTGCTTACAGATTTATACTCAATTATTTTTTCGTCTATATTCCTAAGTTTGCCATCTCTAACATCGTCTAATCCATAGCCCAGTTTTTCTAACAATATACTTGTTACAAGGTAAGATTCTGGATGAACAGATGTATTGTCTAAAACATTATTTCCACCTGATATTCTCAGAAATCCTGCACACTGCTCATAAACTTTGTCACCTAATCTCTTTACTTCTTTCAACATTTTTCTATTATCAAATTTACCGTGTTCTTCTCTATACTTCACTATATTTTTTGCAGTAGCTGGTGAAATTCCTGAGACGTAGTTAAGCAATGATGGGGATGCTGTATTCAAATCTACTCCTACACTATTAACACAGTCTTCAACTACATTTTTTAATGATTCACCTAATTTTGCTTGATTTAGGTCGTGTTGATACTGACCAACCCCTATGCTTTTAGGGTCGATTTTTACAAGTTCGGCGAGCGGGTCTTGAAGTCTTCGTCCTATTGAAATAGCTCCTCTAATAGACACATCAATATCTGGATATTCTTCTGTAGCTAATTTTGATGCTGAATAAACCGAAGCACCTGCTTCACTTACAATTGTATAATGAACTTCCCTATCCATCTCAATTATCATATCAGCAACAATAAGTTCTGTCTCTCTTGAAGCCGTTCCATTTCCAATAGTGATAATATCTA
>JAJOKQ010000130.1 GCA_021129785.1 Clostridiales bacterium
AATATAGACTTGAATAGCTTTAGCGACGCGCAAGGTTTTTTCGGAAATAAAGTACAGGTAGAAGAATCACTTGAAAAAATAATTGTTGTAGATGAATCAGTTGAATTGGAAGTTACCGCAGGTTTAGGCGAATTACTGTTAGAAGCGGAAATGACAATGAAGTAAAACTTATTATTACTATAAATGCAGGAGCAGAAACCGAAGAAGAATCTCAGAAACTACTAAATAAAATCTTAGAAGATCCGCCAATTAAAGTGAATGGAAACTCAATAACACTAGGTAATCTTGAAAAGTGTAATTTGTCCAAAAAATACAGAGTAGGCATAAGTTTTGATATAGTTACTCCATTTAAAACAAAGCTTGTCTCAAATGCAGGATTGGGAGATATATTGATTGAAAACATTAAAGGTCCTGTTAACTTGAATACAGGACTTGGAAGCATTACAGTTGATGACGTACAATCAGATGTTACAATAAATACTGGCAGTGGATCTGTATCTGCAAATAATATACTTGGGAATGTGGTAATTGCAACGGGGTTAGGCAGCATAGATATAAACCATATTCATAAAGACTTAACTGTCGAGTCTGGAAGCGGTACAATCAACATCAATTCAGCTATAGCTAAGAATGCAAACTGGGTATTAGAAACAGGTATGGGAACTGTCAAATTAACTTTACCCCAAGACACCAACACTAGACTGAAAATCGATACAGGCATGGGAACTACAAATATTGATTTCACGCTAAACAACGTTAAAAAAGATAACTGGGATTTGGAAGGCGATATTGGAGAGAACCCAACATCTGAAATACGTATTGAGACAGGAATGGGAACTGTTATTGTTGATAGTAAATAACCCTGCTCTATTGTAGTTATTAAGAAGACCAAGGATAATCATTAATCTATACCCTTGGTTTTTTTAATGACGCCTTTGTTTTTGAACTGTTTTGCCTTCTGAAGTAGAGACTCTCAAAAACAGAATATTTTGCTATTTCAACTAGTAGTTTGTGTCAGTTAGCGTTTCGCATTTCCCAGTATCCTCCTTTGTCTGGACCTATTCTTTTTAACTTACCTTTTTCTTTTGGTTTTGCCATATATCTCTTTGCCGTGGCAATACTATATTCAGTTTCTTTTGCTATTCTTCTTGCAGATATTTTGTTGCTAATTTTTATCAATCTCAGTATCTCATCTTCTTTTACAGTATCATTTACAGTATCATTCTTATCCTTTTTACCTTTTCGTTGAAAGCAAACGATACCTTCAAACAATTACCTAGAAAATTAAATATCGATGTATCATATTCTTTGAGTATTCTTCTCATGCCTGAGCCTAAATGCTCCACTATCTTCAAATCCTTGAATTCTCTCTTGAACTCTCATCTATTACTCTCTCCACCCTCAAACAAACATCATGCCCGTTTAATTTTAGTTTTTCACTTTCGCCTTCAATAACATTTTCAATACTTACTGCCAAAGTTTCTTTCATAATATATTCTTTGTGTTTTTCAATAGCTTTTACAAATTCTTCTTCACTACTAAAGAATACTTTAATATTGTCCATTACTTCGTAATCATTACTTTTACGCATTTGCTGAACTTTTGATACAAATTCTCTTGCGTAGCCTTCGTCAATTAATTCTTCAGTTAATACTGTGTCAAGAATAACAAATAAATTGTTATCTGTTTCAACTGCAAATCCCTTTTTAGCCGAAATGTTTATCAGCAAATAATCTTTTAGGATTTCTGTTTCTTCTCCTCCGAGAGTAACAGTGA
>JAJOKQ010000023.1 GCA_021129785.1 Clostridiales bacterium
ATCAGTTGAGTGGTGGTGAGTTGCAAAGAATTGTAATTACTAGGGCAATGACTGTTGAGCCTTCCGTTATTATTTTTGATGAGGCGACATCGGATTTAGATGTGACTACGCAAAGGCAAATATTAGAACTTTTGATAGGGTTGAAAAAAAAGACAAATTTCGCTGCTATTTTTGTTAGCCATGATATTGCATTAGTGCAAAAGCTAGCAGACAGAATTTATGTTATGTTAGATGGAAAGGTAGTAGAGAGTTTCAAAAAAGAGAATCTTAGGTCAGACAACAGAAAAGAATACACTAAACTATTGACTAATGCAGGGTTTTCAATTGAAGAAACAAAAATATCCTTAATTAATGATGATTATGTAAGGAGTGGTGTTAATGTGGAAACAAAAAGTAAGCAAAAAAAACGTTGATGTAGCAATTTTGGTTAGCAAAAAATACAAGAAAAAAATACACGCTGATGATATGGTCTTAAAAAAGTCGCTCGAAGACAGTGGATATGTAGTGGAAATTGTTGCATGGGATAACAAAAAAATAGATTTCAGCAGATTTAGAATAGCGATTGTACGATCATGTTGGGACTATGACAAACGCGTATTTGAGTTTTTGGTGAGAATGGAGAGTATATCTAGCCAATGTAGACTGATTAACAGTTTTGACATAATCGAAGGAAATAGTAATAAGTATTATCTAAAAAATTTGGAGTCTAGTGGTGTTCGTATTGTTCCAGTCGAATTTGCAAACACTATTGAGCAAGTAAAAATTGCTTTGAAGAAGTTAAGAGAAAAGAAAACGATTTTAAAAAAAACTTTGCATACAGTTGAGGAGTGCGAAGTTCGAGGTGTATTGGTAAAACAACAGACTGATGCGCATGAGATCACAGATCTTGATTCACTGCTTTTAGATGATAACTCTAAGGAAACACTAGTAGGCTCTACGCAAGTTGTGATAAAACCAGTGAGTAGCGCAAGCGGAAGAGATACATATCGGATAGACATCGATAATGAAATTGCTATACTTAAAAGATCGCAAGATATTTTAAAGAAAAAAGATGTCATGATACAACCTTACATAAATACAATTGAAACACTAGGAGAAAAGTCAACAGTTGTTATTGATGGGTTGCCAGTCTATACAATGTTGAAAAAACCTAAAGATGGCAGTTTTCTTGTTCATGAACATCACGGTGGAACATATACTGAAACACGAATTAACTCTTTAGAAAAAGCATTTGTACAGAAGATAATAAGCACATTTGCTGAGAAACCTGTATATATGCGAGTAGATTATTTGTTCGATCATATTGGTGAGCCTATGCTATTAGAACTAGAACTAATTGAACCTAACTTATATTTGTCAAAGAGTGAGTTAGTGCTTGAAAAATTAACACAGAGACTCATAGAAATTCTAGGGGAGTCTAAGAGCGGTTGATCTCGAATAATTTGCACATGCAAATAGCATAGTTTAAGATAAAAAATGAGAGTACTATAGTGCATATTACAAAACTTAAGGAGGTTCACGCTAAAACTATAGTAGTATAAAAAAGAGGATCTTATTTTAACAATTGCAAATATGCCTAATAAAGGTAGGCCGACACCTGTTGTTAGAAAACCAAACATAGCTGATTTCCATTGGTTTCCAGACAAGAGAGCAACATAAGTTGGGAAAATCAGATTACCAGCGCCAAAAAACATAGCAAATAAAGCAAAACCGATTATTGTGTTATTCTTTATATAAGTTTTCATAAATAGTCTC
>JAJOKQ010000045.1 GCA_021129785.1 Clostridiales bacterium
AATCAAAGATTATGTGTCTAAACGACAAGGAAACAGGCTGAATTTACGCAGTCTGCCGTCCCCTGTCTTTTTTTCATCGTCTATTTTTGATTGAACTAATTACTCTGCATACAGCTCATGCAACATATCAATAATTCCTTCGAAGTCTTGCATGAAGTAAGAGCTACCGTTCATATACCTTTGCTCTCCTGGCAGCATTTTAAAAGTAATGCCGTCCATTTTTATGTCTGATGCATTTGAAGCATATCGTAATAAATCCTGTAGGTCAATATCTGTCTTTACAAATTTAAATGCAGTTGCCAAAACAGCTGGCAGCCTAAAACTTAGAGCTTTTCTTGCTGCTGACTTCATAAATGCTTGTTGAGACTTAATTCTACCTAAGTCACCGTCTGGAAATGTATGTCCTCCACTTCCTGGAGTAGCTTGACGGTATCTTAAAAATTGCACTCCTTCTTTACCATTTAGAACTTGATGCCCCGGCTCGAAGTGAATTTTTAAAGGTGGGTCTGCCGCAGTATCTTCATAAATCATTAGGTGTGGAATATTCATTGGAACTCCGCCTAAAGAATTAATTATTGCTTCTGCTCCACTATACCTTACAGTAATATAATAGTCTACAGGGATATCTAACAATAAATCACTTACAGCTGTCTTAACACCTTTTGATCCATGATCTCCAAATACGGCGTTGATTTTCGCTTCACCTGGACCTACAAATCCTTTTCTTGGATAGTAAGTGTCTCTTGGAATAGACACAATCAAAACCGTGTCTTCACTTGGACTAAATGATATGAACAACATCGTATCGCTTCTATACCCTTCTATCCCTTGAAGCACAAAATTTACTCGGTCACTTTTATTTGCTTTTTCGCGAATAATATCTATTTTACTCTTTTCAATATCATCTGGTATATTAGTTTGCGAATCTTCTGCCCTTACAATTACCGACGTTATCGCTTCACTATCTTCTTTCATATGAGCATTAAAAGCCCAGAACATGCTTCCAAGCAGTATCACAAAACACGCGAAGGAAACAACAAATACTTTTACAAATAATTTCATAAACTCACATCCTATTTTTCGACTCAATACTTACTTACAAGTTTCACATAACTCTATTTTAGCAGATTGCATGTCCAAAATCTATATTAAAATTATTTCAATATGGTTTCATTTCGCATTATTATCCGTATTATGGACTTTTACTCAATATTTTCACTATTTCATGTGTTAGTATGTATATATTGCCCGCTAGATACTTTTTAGACAAATATCTGTATTTCCCTAGTTTAATGCTTAGCTTTTTTTCAACAAAGCTTAAGTAAATCAACATTTTATCTACTTGTTCTTCACTTATTGTTTCTTCGGAATATTTAGCAAGCACAAAATTTTGTGTTATTTCATGTAAGCTATGTTTTGTATCGTATACTTCTCCCTTAATTCTGTTTGTGTATTCATAGTGTGTCTCACCCGCTAAGTAAGGCAAGCCTTGCAGCTCTAAAAGTTTAAGAATGTTGTCATATAGGCCAATTACTGCATCGCTATAATCGAGTTGTTTTATTCTATCAAAATATTTTTTCGCCCTCAAATGACAGTATAATATCCTCCCAATAAATAATATTAGCATAAGTATAACTGTTTTTTTTAATATCCAGTTAAATATTTCGAGCGCACTATATCTGAACAATCTATCTAAAAATGGCAATGTAGTCACATATCCT
>JAJOKQ010000049.1 GCA_021129785.1 Clostridiales bacterium
ATTGGTCCTATTTCAGCAATATCGACTTTGGCATCAGGGAATAATTCTGAAATCTCGTTCTTTAACTCAACCGCATCGTCAAAAGCTATTATATGTGAAATATAAATTGACTTTGCATCGGCAGGAATGTCGTCAATAGCAAGTTTTATAGCTTTTTTAAAGCCTCTTGCCTTTGTAACAACTTCTAACTTTCCATCGGTAAATCCAATAATAGGTTTTAGATTCATTATATTGCCTACAATTGAAGCAAAGTTAGATATTCTACCACCTTTTCTTAAATAATCTAATGTTGCTGGAATAACTCTTACGTTCATACGTTTTTTTTGTTCGTTTATTCTTGCTTCTATTTCTGTTCTAGTTTTACCTTCAGCAGACATACTAATTGCAGTTTTTACCAATTCGAATATATTTGCGCCAAGTTGCCCAGAGTCAATAACAGAAATTTTGCTTGCTTCTAGCATTTCGGCTGCTAAAGAAGCACTATTATATGTTCCGCTGATTTTCGAAGAAAGTGTAATTACAACAATATCTTTTCCTTTAGCAAGTGCTTCTTCGTAAACTTTTTTGAAAGCACCCACCGAAGGTTGTGATGTAACAGGGAAATCTGAAGATGTCTTCAGTCTAGTAAAGAAAGAATCGAATTCACCAGGGAAGCCTTCGGTTTCTGTTTTGCCTTCGAAAACATAAGAAAGCGGAACGACAACAATATTATTCTCGGTGCAAAATGATTTTTCAAGATACGCAGTACTATCAGCAATAATTTGGATATTATTCACAAAATCAGCTCCTAATAATTTTTGGGGAAAGGTTAATAAAAATATACAAGTCCTAATGTGCCAGGACCATTGTGGCTACCCACAACTGGGCCGATTTCAGTTATATTTACTTTAGCAGCAGGAAATTGTATTACAATCTCATTTTTGAGTTTAATTGCTGCATCTAAGTCAATTACGTGTGTAACATTTATTACTTTTACTTCGGGCGGAATATCAGAAATTGCAAGCTTTAGTGCTTTTTTAAAACCTCTAGTTTTTGCAATAACTTCTAGCTTTCCTTCGTTAAATCCTACTATAGGTTTTAGATTTATTAAATTTCCGACAAAAGAAGCTATATTAGAAAGTCTTCCCCCTTTTCTTAAATAATCTAAAGTCTTGGGCACAATTCTAACATTCATGCGCTCTTTTTGGTCGTTTAAGTTTTTTTCGATTTCTTTTCTTGATTGTTGTTCATTTGACATTTTCACGGCAATTTTCACTAATTCAGCAATGTTAGCACCGCACTGTAATGAATCGACGATTGAAATATTACTGGCACCAACCATATCAGCTGCTAGACACGCACTGTTATATGTACCGCTGATTTTCGAAGAAATTGTAACTACAACAATCTCTTTTTCTTCGTTAATTGCTTTTTCATAAACCTCCTTGAAAGCACCTACAGGTGGCTGTGAAGTTACCGGAAACTCTTTTGATTTTTCCAGTCTAGCGAAAAAAGAATCGAATTCACCAGGGAATCCTTCAGTTTCGGTTTTGCCCTCAAAAACGTAAGAAAGTGGTACTACAACAATATTATTTTCAATGCAGTACGATTTTTCAAGGTATGCTGTGCTATCAGTAACAATTTGGATATTAGCCATAAATTCAACTCCTAACAATT
>JAJOKQ010000010.1 GCA_021129785.1 Clostridiales bacterium
CCTATTCTTCCTTATTTACTAATTTTAAAATAACTTAAGAAATCGACATAATAACGTACACCCTTGCGAAAAAAAACTAGCTAATTAGATAGCTATAAGCTCAAGATTATATTTCTCATTTTCGTAATTTTATCTCTTTTACTAACCCTTAAGCAAATCCCCTTTTACTGCATCTTCAATAAGTTTTTTTGCATCTTCTTCTTGTATTCCAGACACTAGAATAATTTCACTCAAAAGTACTTGTTTTGCGTTATTAAGTATTTTTCGCTCGCCTGTCGAAAGAGACTTTTCTCTATCTCTAAGAGTTAAATTCCTTACAACTTCTGTTACTTCAAAAATGTTTCCAGTTTTGATTTTGTCGATATTAGCCCTATATCTTCTGTTCCAGTTTTGAGAAACAGTAGTTTCATCTTCTGCTAATGCAGCAATTACTTCCTTTATGATTTTTGGGAGTACAACTTTTCTTATCCCAATATCTTCAACACTGTCTAATGGAATCATTACCATCATATCATCTAATGGCAATTTCATAATATAGTACTTCCTCAAAACTCCTAATACTTCTTTTTCTTCAATAGCTTCAATAACTCCAGCCCCATGCATTGGATAGACAATCAAATCACCAATACTATACATATCTACACATCCCCTCGATTTTAAAAGACCACTCCAACCTAAGTATATACTAGTTGGTGAATTCTGTCAAATAAAACTTTTGCATTTGCTTCATTTTTAGAGTATAATAAAGTAGGTTAATCTTTCTTCATATTCATAGCAACCACTACTAATAAACTACTAGAAGGAGTGAGCATTATGCAAAATTTCACTATCAATGATTTTGAAGCAAAAGTTAAAGAAATCACTACAAGACACAAGAGTGTACTTGATATTTTAACTAAGCTACAAGAGAGCACTGCCAAAGTAAATAGAGCAGTAACGAAATCGGCTACGTACTGTGGTTGTATAAATATTAATGCGTCCAAACAAGAATCACCAAATAATATTACCTATTCAGAATTAAGCAAATACATGAAGACTCATATTGAAGGAGATCTTTGTGATATCTGCCGCGACAAAGTTGTTCAAGAAATTTCTCAAAACATTTTTTATCTCACTGCCCTTTGCAATACTTTTGATATCGACTTTGAATCTATGATTAAAAATTATTACACTCAACTCAATGCTTTAGGTAAATATGGATTGCTGTAGTTAAATCACAAAATCATATTTATCGCAGCTTTTAGATTGCCTGCACCTCTGATAAGTAGCCCTTTAACTTGTTCTAATTTGATTTTTTCAGGAACAATACAGGTCGAAAATCCCATTTTCGCTGCCTCTTTTAACATTTTGTTTAGATGAGCAACAGGCCTTAAATCTGCTGTTAAACTTATTTCCCCAATAACTATCAATTCTTTTGCTGAAATCTTAACTCCTTTAAGACTTGAGAAAATTGCAATAGCTAGCCCTAAATCTGCGAAAGTTCCCTCTACTTTTAAGCCTCCTACCACGTTTACATAAACATCGTAGTTTGAAAGAGGTAACCCCATTTTTTTTTCTAGCACAGCAATAATAAGGTTTAACCTATTCAATTCAATACCCACTGCAGTTCTTCTTGGAAATCCAACAACAGCAGGCACTAC
>JAJOKQ010000118.1 GCA_021129785.1 Clostridiales bacterium
ACCTTAGCTGGAGGAACTGCTGGTGCCGTTATTGGAGCAGCGGCAGGATTAGCTACAGCAATAGGGCATACATTTGTAGGAGAACCACTTTGGAATAGGTTAAGAGGAAAACAACTTATTTTTTTCGGCATTGTGTTGAACTAGCATTTTGATAAATGCTTATGTGATTTGCATGCACTAGACTTGAAATCAATGGATTTTGTTTTCTGCATGCAACTTGCAAAATTTTAGTTTTGAAAGGCGGTTGAAATTTTGATGCGAACTTTTATGAAAAACTATATTGGGGTAATAAGAACGCATAGTGAGTGGGAAAGCACAGTCAGAGATAAATTCATTCTATTTACTTTTTTATTTGAATTTATCCCGATGTTTATTTTCTCAGTATTTATGTGGCACATACTCTATACATCGGATGAGCTACGAATATATTTATTATATGTACTTATATTAGCAGGCTATTCTTTGTTTAGAAGTCTTTATTTGTATAAGTATTATAAAAAACATTTTTCGGGAACAAAAGAGAGCATTAAGAATTTTTCGAAAACATACATGTTCGTAGAAGCATGCGCCATAGGGCTTATGGTGGGTGGCGCTTACGTACCAATTTCGCTTAGGATGTTTGAAAACAATTTGATAACACTTGTGGCATTAATACTGTTGACAATGACTGTTGCAGGTATATGGTCCTTTTTAACGGGCGCTTTCTTGAGAATCTCTTCCAAATAGGAACAAAGAACCAAGGGTAAGGATCCATGAGACAGGGGACGTTTTTTTAGGGATCAATCGGAAGTTTTGCCCCAGAACAGGCACAACCATCAGCTTTGAAGCTATAGTTGTGCCTGTCATCACACTTGCTACCTCGTGTGCAAAATTTTTGATTGCCAAGAAGAAGGAAGTCGCCGTTTGCGCAACAGGCGAAATAACTTAACTTCGGAAGTACTGCACTCGTAGTTGTAGGTGATATTCACAGCGTAAGCAAGGAATATCATTAGGGTGGAGTATGCAGATGAAGCTGATGAGTAACTAAAAGATATTGATGGAATACTACCATTGTCATTGATTTTTGTGGCAATCGCTCTGTTGCATATGACATTGCTATAAGAAAAAAACTACAAGAATCAACATCATATGCTAGTTCTTGTAGTTACTATAAAAAACATTTAAAAGCTTACTTTTTTTTCTAAACAAAGATTGAATAAATTTGATGAACACATTTTTACAGCAAAAGGAGACAAAAATGAATCCGCTAAAAAAATACACATGCATAAAACAACACGACACAACAGACTGCGCGGCAGCGTGCCTAGCCACTATATCAAAACAGTATGGACTTAAAATACCCATAACAAAAATAAGAGAAGTAGCAGGGACTGATAACCTGCATTCCCGGAATTTTATACCTATGAATGTCTAAAAAGTCTTTAATTTCAATATGTTTATGATATTAAAGGCTTGACTTACACCTCATTCCTTGGTATAATTATACCAAGGAATGAGGTGTAGAGATGTCGATTGTACATATG
>JAJOKQ010000029.1 GCA_021129785.1 Clostridiales bacterium
TTATTTAAGTCCTCTTTTGAAGGCTTCATAATAATCTTTAATCCTTGATCAAACTGTTTTAACCTTAGCATCTTAAATCTCGCTTCAAGATTAGGCACTCCTTCGCCACTCCAACCATAGCTACCAAAAGCAGCTGCTAATTTTCTGCTATGTACTATTGGTGACATTCCCATTAGCAAGTCCCATATCGGCGGTAGTGCGTCTCCATTAATCGTAGGCGTTCCAAACAAAACTCCGTCCGCCCATTTAATTTGATTAAGTACAAAATCTTTGTCTTCAACTTCCATATCGTAGATAAAAACATCAATTATTACTTCAGATTCAATTCCTCTTTTTATAGCTTCTGCTACCGTTTTTGTGTATCCGTATGCTGATACATAGGGTATAATTATTGTCTTTTTATTGAAAATGTTCTCTTCTGTAGCCCACTCTTTATATAAATTCACAATTTCCCATGGATTCTTATCAAGTATTGGTCCATGCCCCGTTAATATCATTTCAATGTCTTTATCCTTAATTTTTTCAATAGCCTTTAAAACATGAGGTTTAAACGGCCCCATTATCATGTCGAAATAATATTCTAAAGCAGACATATAATCTTCTTTATTAGTCACTTTACTAAGCAGTAATTCATCAAAACAGTAATGAGCACCAAAACTGTCGCATGTTATTAGAACTCTATCTTCTTTAATATGAGTGTACATTGTATCTGGCCAATGTAAAAATGGAGCCATAATGAACTCTAGAGTTTTATCCCCTAAACTAACAGTATCACCATCTTTAACTATAATGCTCTCGAACTCTCTATTAACAATTTCTTTTAATAGCCTGATTGCTGCTCTAGATCCAACAATTTTAATTTCTGGGTTTAATTCAAGCATTTTCTCCACAGAGCCAGCATGGTCAGGTTCAGTATGACTTACCACTATATAGTCTATTTCGCTAATATCAACAATACATTCTATCTTCTTGATGTATTCTTCAAAAAATTTAACCTTTACAGTTTCAAACAAAGCTACTTTCTCGTTTCCTTTTACTATGTACGAGTTATATGTTGTTCCAAACTCAGTTTCCATTATTATGTCAAACGTTTTTAACTCAGGATGTAAAGCACCTATCCATGTTATTGCATTTTTTATTTTTAAAGTTTTCATAATTCCTCCTAATTGACCCTGTCTTTTTATTGTAATGATTACAGTTCTAATTTTAGTTTATTTGCCTGCCTTTGTCAATATCATTCTTCTCTCTTTTGACAAACTTGTTTTTATAAACTATACTTAAACTGTATAGTTTTGTTAATAATATTCATAAAAATGCAATAGGAGGTGCAATTTTGAAGGTAATTGAAATTAGTTCTTTAACTAAGTACTATGGCAAGTCAAAAGGAATTGAAAATGTTAATTTAGATGTTAATGAAGGTGACATTTTTGGATTTATCGGACCAAATGGTGCAGGGAAATCTACTACAATTAGGACGCTACTAAACATTATTTTCCCAACAAGCGGTGG
>JAJOKQ010000087.1 GCA_021129785.1 Clostridiales bacterium
ATCGTGGATTTTTACTAGTTGTTTTTTGATCAATTGAAATTGCAGGCGAAAGCCCTTCAATGCTTTCTATGTCTGGCTTTTCCATCTGCCCTAAAAACTGTCTTGCATATGATGACAAGCTTTCTACGTATCTTCTTTGTCCTTCAGCATATATCGTATCAAATGCTAATGACGTTTTTCCTGAGCCTGATAGTCCAGTCATAACAACGAATTTATCTCTTGGTATTTCCACATCAATATTCTTTAAATTATGTTCTTTTGCACCTTTTACAATGATTTTATCTTTTGCCACTTTTGCACCTCATATCTTTTCATACCAAACGTACGATTCTTGATTTTCCTTTTATCCATTCTATTCCCTATTGTTCTCTTACGAAAAATTTACACTGTTCGACTGCAAAGCGAAGATTATTTAAAACCTCAATCAAATATCATTTTCTAAGTTCATGAATCTTATCCCTCAATTGTGCTGCTCTTTCAAATTGCAGCTTTTCAGCAGCTTCTAGCATTTCTACTTCTAACCTTTTAATTATATTTTCATTATCTTCTGAAGAATACTCTTCAATTTTTTTCTTAATACTGTATTCCACATCATCTTCTGCTAGTTTGGTAGCTTGAATAACAGCATGTACTTTTTTATTGATACTTATTGGTTCGAGTTTATGTTTGGCATTATAATCTTCTTGTATTTTCCTTCTTCTCTTTGTTTCATCCATGGCTCTTTTCATGGACTTCGTTATTTTATCTGCGTATAGTATAACTTTTCCTTGTTGGTGTCTTGCTGCTCTTCCAATTGTTTGTATTAATGCAGTTTCAGACCTTAGAAAGCCTTCTTTATCTGCATCTAGTATTACAACTAGTGAAACTTCTGGCAAGTCTAGTCCTTCTCTTAGTAGATTGATTCCTACTAAAACATCAAATACTCCCAATCTTAAGTCTCTAATAATCTCTAATCTCTCTAGAGTCTTAATATCTGAGTGCAGATACCTTACTTTAATGTCTAGTTCTTCAATGTACTTAGTCAAGTCTTCTGACATTTTCTTAGTCAATGTCGTAACTAGCACTCTCTCACCTTTCGCTATACGTTTGTTTATTTCACTTACTAAGTCATCAATTTGTCCCTCAACAGGTCTAACGTCTACAATAGGGTCAAGCACCCAAGTAGGACGGATAATTTGCTCAACCACTTCTTTTGTGTGCTCCAATTCATAATCTCCTGGCGTAGCACTTACAAATAGCACTTGGTTAATTAGCTTTTCAAACTCTGCAAAATTTAGAGGGCGATTATCAAATGCTGATGGCAATCTAAATCCATAATCAATAAGAGATTTTTTTCTTGCTTGATCTCCGTTAAACATTCCTCTAATTTGCGGTACAGAAACATGTGATTCATCTATCATTATTAGGTAGTCGTCAGGGAAATAATCTAGTAAAGTATATGGTCTAGTACCTGCAGCTCTACCTACAATATGTCTTGAATAATTCTCTATTCCTTGGCAAAACCC
>JAJOKQ010000110.1 GCA_021129785.1 Clostridiales bacterium
TTCCCACTTGAAGAAGTGGGAGTCTTGACTCTAAAACATAATAGATAGATAAAAATTTACATAAAAAAAGCAGTATAAATACCGCTTCTTTTAATCTTGCCTAATTAATCTATTGAGTATGGCATTAAAGCCACGTGTCTAGATTTTTTAATTTCTTGAGTTACGTCTCTTTGGTGAATAGCGCAATTACCTGACACTCTTCTTGGTAAAATTTTACCACGCTCTGTGATAAACTTTTTTAATCTATGAGTATCTTTGTAATTAATTTTAGCATTTTTATCAGCACAGAAAATACAAATTTTCTTTCTGCCTTTACGCTTTCTTCTAGCATTAATCATTTTATAGCCTCCTTACTTTAAAATGGAATGTCTTCATCTATTTCTTCGAAATCTTTTAAATCTATACTTTCTTTATTAAAATCATTTTGGCTAAAGTCATTATTGCTCGGTTGTTGTTGTTTTTGACTCTGGGTTGGCTTATCTCCCCATTCTAAAAACTCAACTTGGTCTGCTACAATTTCTGTAATGTAAACTTTAATTCCTTGTTTGTTCTCATAATTCCTTGTCTGTAGTCTGCCTTTTACTCCTACCAATCTACCTTTAGCTAAGTAGTTTGCACAGTTTTCAGCTGTTTTTCCCCAAACAACAATGTTAAAAAAGTCGACTTGTTTTTCCTTTGAATAAGAATTTTTTACTGCAAGACCAAAAGTCGCTACAGCTTTCCCGCTCGGGATAAATCTTAATTCAGGATCTTTTGTAAGACGACCAATTAATATAACACTATTCATCATTACACCGCCTTTTCAAATAATTATTTTCTAACAATCATATGTCTAATTACTTCATCAGCAATCTTTAAGTTCCTGTCGACTTCTTTTGGTACATCAATACTAGATTCAAAGTGAATTAGTACATAGTAGCCTTCGTTTAACTTTTTAATTTCATAAGCTAGTTTTCTTTGACCCCATATATCAATTTTTTCAACTTGCCCATCAGCTTCAATAATTCCTGTGAACTTCTCTTGAAGTTGTGCTTTTCTTTCGTCGCCTGTGTTTGCATTTAAGATATACATTAATTCATACTTGTTCATTTATTTCACCTCCCTTTGGTCATAACGGCCCTGCTTCTAACAGGGCAGAGAAACGGATTTGTCATACTTGCGTATTATATCACTTTGTTTGTCAAAAAGCAAATATTTGTTTTTTTAGAATAGTTGGCGTTACAGCTCATAAATGAATAGTTAATGCTCACTGTCAAGCCTAAAGATTGAGGTTCATATACTTTCTTTTTATGATTATCAGATCTTCTACTGAACTATATTTTTCAATAAGATTAACGAATCTTTTTGTTGACTCTTCATATTTCTTGCTAATAAATTCGCATTCTCCTAATTCTAGTTGGTTTCTCATCTCTAAGCTGTATTTTGCTTTAAAGCTAGAGGATGAA
>JAJOKQ010000036.1 GCA_021129785.1 Clostridiales bacterium
CAAGCATATGAAGTTCTTACACCTCCTGTCGGTAGAAATGTTAGTGAGAGTATTAGACAAATCAAGGCTTTTCAACTAGTAAGAGCATCAAAAGGAACAGAAGCAACTCCTTCTGGATGGCAACCAGGCAAAACAGTGCTAAAACCAGGACCAGATCTTGTGGGTAACGTATGGAAAGTTTGGAAAACTAGCGAAGCTTTCGAAGACTAAAAGAAGGAGCAGTATTAGTGAGTACAAATAAGTTAAAACTGATAAGACGAGAGCTAATGAAGGTTCTCGTCTTGTTTTTTTGACAATAGTTTTTGCATTTCTAGGCAAAGAAGACAGATAATTTTAAGTATTAGGTAAAAGAATAGTAGGAGGGTAGTAGTATAATATGGCTTGATGCATGACGGAAAAGGATAAAAAGAGATATTGAGCAAGTATAGAAAATACTATTACAAGAAATTGTCATGCTGTATAACTAAATCTTCTCGTAAAAATAGGAACAAGTATGATAAAATTTGTTTGTAGTTGTTAATAATTTATCAGAAAGGAGCGTGATATTATGTCAGAACCTAAGAAAGCACAATCTTCGATTAAAAGAGCATCTTCAAGAACAAGAACAAGAAAACCAAAAAAGAACCAAATTCCAATTGGAATAGCGGTTGCTATTGTTTTATTTTTAATAGGGATTTATCTTGCTTTTACTAATCCTAGACTCAGCATTTTTTGGTTTACAGGCTTAGCTTTTGGATTTATTCTTCAAAAATCAAGATTTTGTTTTACTGCGGCGATGAGAGATCCTCTGCTTACTGGAGGAACTACATTAACAAGAGCAGTATTAATTGCATTTGCAATCACTACTGTTGGCTTTACTGTTATTAAGTATATGGCACATGTTAATGGTTCACCGATTCCAGGACAAGGATTTATTGCACCAATAGGTATTGCGACAGCAGTGGGAGCATTTGTCTTTGGAATAGGTATGGTTATTGCTGGAGGGTGTGCATCTGGGACATTAATGAGAGTAGGAGAAGGATTTACAATGCAAATGTTGTCACTTCTATTCTTTATAATTGGTTCATTAGTAGGTGCATATGATTTTGGTTGGTGGAAATTGAATTTCATTCAAGATGCACCAAGAGTATTTTTACCTGATGTGTTTGGCTGGGTTGGTGCAGTAGTTGCACAACTTGCGCTTATTGCACTATTATACTTTTTAGCATTAAAATGGGAGCAAAAGAGCAAAGCAGCATAAGGAGAAAGTAGTCAATCAGTTTTAAAACTAAAAAAATGGAGGTAATACAAATGAATGAAATTATTATTGATGCTTTAGGAGAGGCTTGCCCAGTACCACTAATTAAGGCGCAAAACGCAATAAAAGAAATAGCGGTTGGTGATGTACTAGTTCTTCAAGTAGATCATAGTTGTGCAATGAAAAATGTTCCAGAGTGGGCAAG
>JAJOKQ010000139.1 GCA_021129785.1 Clostridiales bacterium
ATATGTAAGGGTGGGAGCTATGTGGAAACGGGAGCCAAATAAAGAAAATATTGATGTCGCAATTCTAGTTAGTCAAAAATACAATAAAAATCCATATGCCGACGATATTGCCTTGAAAAAATCGCTCGAAGGTAATGGATATGCAGCGTAAATCGTTGCGTGGGATGATGAGAGAATTGACTTTAAGAGCTACAAACTAGCGATTTGGTTTTATAGATTTATTCTACCTGACCTTAAGGAATCTGTCCAATTAAGTATAACCTATCCATCTACTCCTAAAACTTTTGAAAGATATGCGTTAGTAGATGAAGGAGCAATTTATGATTTTGATCAATCTACTGATACCAAAAGACCTTACTTTAAGACTCCTATAAAAGGACTGTACCTAACTGGAGCATCAACTTTCCCAGGCGGTGGGATTGACGCAGTTATAATGTCGGGAATAATATAATCCTTTTAGTGCGCTCTTGAATGATAAAAAATGACATTAAGTTTACTTAATGTCATTCATTCGTTTTGGATGATATTGTGCAGGATTTATATGTACAATGACTTCTTTAATACTGTCTTCGGTTTCAAGAGAAGCACGGACTTTTCGCGCAATATTATGTCCTTCGTAAACAGAGATATGAGCGTCTACTGATATTTTTACTATAAGTAAAAAAAATAGTCCTATAGGTTTAGCATGTACTGCGTCAATGTGATCAACGCCTTCTACAGCCATAATCATCTTGCAAAATTTTTTTGACAGTTTATCATTCATGTTAGTGTCCATAAGTATGTTATAAGCGCTAGAAAATATTTTAAAGCCAGCAAAAGCAATCCATATTGCAATTATAATGCCACTTATACTGTCGACAAGAAAAATACCAAAATGTCCACTAGTAATACTAATAATTGTAAGAGTAGAAATGAACATGTCATTGCGGTGATCTTCTGAATTAGCATGAGCTAGCAAGCTGTCATAGCGAACACTTACTTTTTTTGAAAAAGCATAAAGAAAAAACTTTAATATAATTGTACTAAAAGCGGTAACGGTTAGCCATATAGAAGGATGGAAAGTGGTTCTTGCAATAATTGAGTTTAACGAAGATCTAAAAATAGTAAAAGCAATAAGTAAGAATGAAAAGCTAATAACTAAAGAAAATATGTACTCTGCTTTCCCGTGCCCATATGGGTGGGTATTATCAGCAGGTTGCGAAGAAATGTGATTACCGATATATGTCATAGAAGATGCAAATACATCCCCTGCACTGTTTAAACCATCCGCAATCATAGATTGGCTATGCGTCATAAAACCCACTATTAGTTTTGAAAGCAGCAACACTATATTGCCTAAAAATCCATAAATTGCAACTTTTCTAACT
>JAJOKQ010000060.1 GCA_021129785.1 Clostridiales bacterium
AATTTAGCTCCTGCAGACACTAAAAAAACAGGAACACATTTTGATTTGCCAATTGCAATTGGGATTTTATCGACACAAAACCAAGTTAAACCAGATCTTTTGCGTAGCACTGTTCTTTTAGGTGAATTGTCATTAGATGGCAAGCTGCAGAAAATAAGGGGTGTTCTCCCAATGCTGCTAGAAATGAAAGTCAAAGGATTCACTAACGCTATAATCCCTGCATCTAACCTGTATGAAGCAAGACATGTTAACGATATGAATTGCGTTGGTCTAGAATCACTTAAAGAAGTAACAGCTTACTTAAACGGCGACTTAATTGTTAATCCAACAGAAATTTGCAATAATTTACCTATCGACACAAAGGTATATTCTTTAGATTTCGAAGATTTAAGAGGTCAATTCAGTGTTAAAAGAGGCATGGAAATTGCCGCTGCTGGCGGACATAATCTACTTATGATTGGACCACCAGGCTCTGGAAAAACTATGGCAGCTAAAAGACTACCTTATATTTTGCCTAAGCTAACATTTGATGAGGCTATTGAAATAACTAAAATATATAGTATTACCGGGCTATTAGGTAATAATAGTGGGTTAGTCTCTACCAGACCTTTTAGATCCCCACACCACACTATTTCTAATATTGCCCTAACTGGAGGAGGTAAAAATCCGAAACCTGGTGAGGTTTCTTTAAGTCATTTAGGTGTTCTATTTTTAGATGAACTTCCTGAGTTTAGTAAAAGTGCAATTGAAGTACTTAGACAACCTATTGAAGATGGCGAAATTTCAATCTCCCGTGTGAATGGCTCTTACACTTACCCATCTAAATTCATGCTTGTTGCCTCGATGAACCCTTGTCCATGTGGATATTCTACCGCAGAAACCTCCAACGAATGTACTTGTAGTCCTCGTGAAATACATAATTACACAAGAAAAATTTCAGGACCAATGCTAGACAGGATAGATCTTGTCGTGGAAACATCCCCTGTAGAGTATAAAGATTTAACTAAAGACGAAAAATCAGAAAAGTCTGCTGATATTAAAAAAAGAGTTGAAAAAGCAAGATTAGTTCAACAAGAAAGACTAAGTGAAAGCAAAATAACATGCAACTCACAAATGACTCCCTCACAAGTCAAAAAGTTTTGCAAGTTAGATAACAAAGGTCAAGAATTACTAGAGTTAGTGTTTAAGAAAATGAAGCTGAGCGCTAGAGGATATAACAGAGTTTTAAAAGTTGCAAGAACAATTGCAGACCTTAGTGGAAGAGAATCAATTACTACGGAAGATTTAGCAGAAGCATTGCAATATAGGAAGAAGGATTTGGGTAGGTGATAAATCGTCAGATTCAATGGTCGTATGATTAA
>JAJOKQ010000002.1 GCA_021129785.1 Clostridiales bacterium
ATAAAAAATGGAAAGAGGGATTAAGATGAGTAAATTTACAACAACATCATTTATTAAAAATAAAAAAGAGGGCAAGAAGATCTCTATGCTAACAGCATACGATTACTCTACAGCGAAGCTACTTGACGAAGCAGGCGTAGATAGTATATTAGTTGGAGACTCTCTAGGAATGGTTATCTTAGGCTACGAAAATACTTTGCAGGTGACAGTAGACGATATGATACATCATACAAAAGCTGTTACAAGAGGGGTAAAAAGAGCATATGTTATTGCTGACATGCCGTTTTTGTCTTATCACATCAGTGTTGAAGAAACAATTAGGAATGCAGGCAGAATGATTCAAGAAGCAAATGCTCACGCTGTAAAACTAGAAGGCGGAAGAGAAGTAGTAGATAAAATAGAAGCACTGATAAAAGCTCAAATACCTGTAATGGGGCATCTTGGATTAACTCCACAATCAGTAAATATGATGGGCGGATTTAAGGTACAAGGAAAAGATGAACTTCAAGCGAAAACAATTTTAGAAGATGCGAAATTGTTACAAGAGGCTGGTGTATTTGCAATTGTTTTAGAATGTGTTCCAGCAAAACTGGCTAAGCTAATTTCTGAGAGTATAGATATTCCTACAATTGGAATTGGTGCAGGCAAAGACTGTGATGGTCAAGTACTGGTGATTCAAGACATGCTAGGAATGTATAGCGACTTTACACCAAAGTTTGTAAAAAAATATTGTGAAGTAGGGTCAGTTATTAAGGATGCTGTAAAAGAATACAAAGAAGAAATTCAAGCTGGACTATTTCCAGAAGAAATTCACACGTTTAAAATAAAAGAAGAAGTTCTAGAAAAACTATATTAAGAGTTGAGGCGAGTCATTGGGGATGGTACTTTTTGACTCAAGAAAAGCTAAAAAACGAGTCAAAAAGTACCATCCCCAATGACTCCTGTGTGCCAAAATAGGTGAAAAGAAGTGATCAAATGAAAAATAGAAGCAGCGAAAATACAATAAAAATCATTAAAACAATTGCAAAAATGAAAACAACAATAAGAAAGTACAAAGAAGAGAATCTATCTATAGGACTAGTACCAACAATGGGTTATTTACACAAAGGGCATCTTTCTTTAATTGAGAAAGCAAAAGAAAACAATGACGTTGTTGTTGTGAGTATTTTTGTAAATCCTACTCAGTTTGGTGAAAACGAAGACTATGGAGTTTACCCAAGGAATTTCGAGCGTGATAAATGTTTATTGGAAGAAGCAGGAGCAGATTATGTATTCAAACCTAGTGTTGAAGAAATTTATCCGAAAGGGTATAATACATATGTTGAGGTAGAACGAATAACTGATAAGC
>JAJOKQ010000007.1 GCA_021129785.1 Clostridiales bacterium
TGTCCCCCTGAGCGAAACGCAGTGGAGTCGAACGGGTCTAGCGCGGTAGAGAGATAGTTTAGTGGGGATGCTTCTCTAATGTGAAATGCTATCAATATCACTCTCTATTCTTGTCCCCTCAATAGTAATAACTAATTTTATTGGAAGAGCAACAATCATTTGATGAGGTTCACTGATCCATCCGATGTCTGAATGTATAGACAGAGGTACAATATTACCTGGTAGTCTTCTAAGTCTTGTTCTTCCATCTTTTATTTCTAATACAGCACTGTACTCGGCACCATCTACAACAAAAGTGAATTCTTGTAATTGTAATTCTCTTTCCTCTACTAGATGGAATCGGTGAATTTCGTTGCCACTAATATTGACAACGATATATTTATCAGAACTTGAGTCCATAAAGAGAAAAGGTATAAATACCATAGAAGAAATACTTATTAGAGCAATAGTGAATATTAGAATTTTATCGTAGATCGTAAAATGTTTCATAATTACCTCCAAAAAAATACATCTTCTGCATAGGTTGTCGAGTCAAACTAAGTAATATATAATATTATACAGGAACTACTAGTAGCTTGCAATGATGAGTAGTTTTTTGCTCAGGTTTGATCGTAAAATTATTAGTTGTGCGTTGAGAGTTCAAAAAATTGCTCACAATTATTAACTGTAGTGGGACAGCGAATGTGAAAGGTGATGTTTTAATGAAAAAAGACGAATTAAGGAAGACAGTAGAGCGAGGAATAGGTGGGGTTCCTGAAATAAAGGCTAGTGAAAAAAGGAAGTGGTTAGGAGAATTTAGAGAAAGGGTTATTTTGGGATTAACTGTAAAGCAGTGCAACGATGAATGCTCATTATACCACGCAAGAGAGGCTTTGAAAGATTCGTTGGCAGAAAAATTGATTGTCAACAATAGAATGCCAATTAGTACAATTTCTAAATTTATGAAGTTAGCTGATGAAATGGGAAAAAACTTTATTTCAAGACCAGAAGAATGGAGTAATGCTATGGGAATTGTGATAGCTAGTTCTGTCGCTGTAGATAGGGAGAATGTAGATTTGGAGTTCGATGAATTACCAATAAAATTCATTAAGCTTGAAAAAGGGAAATTATGTAACGACTGTTTTTTAGAACTAGAAACAATAAAAGCAAAGTATGCTAGAACCTTTGGTAGGATTACGCTGTTTGATAAAATTCTAGGAACAAAATGTGTTGCGTGCAAAAAAGAAAATAGCTGCAAATTTTGAATAAAGAACATATAAAATATGATGTTTTTTTATCTATCTATTATGTTTTAGAGTCAAGACTCCCACTTCTTCAAGTGGGA
>JAJOKQ010000092.1 GCA_021129785.1 Clostridiales bacterium
CGTGGAACAAATAATCTTGTAGGTCGCAGTTCGATTGAAATGATGTGTATTCCAATTGAAATCGTAAATGATGCAGAAGGAAAAGTGAGTACTGAGCAGAGAAAATGGAAAAACATTGAACAAAGCAAGATATTAGGATATATATACTTAGAAACAAGCAGAATATTTAGTAACTTTACAATTGAGGTTGCTAACAAATGCAAGTCACTAATACCACTTATTAGTCTTATAATACTCAACCATAACTTATCGTTTGAATCATCAATGGATAAAATGACTGGTATATACAACAGAGCTTACTTTGAAAAGAAAATGAATGAAAAAATTGAAGAAGCAAAGAAAATGAATTTGTCTTTTTCAATTATTATGTGTGATGTTGATCATTTTAAGAGCGTTAACGATAGATTTGGCCACCAAAGAGGTGACTTGATACTTAAGAATACAGGAAGAATTATTAAAGAAAGTGTTAGAGAAGCGGACGTTGTTGGGAGATATGGTGGAGAAGAATTTATAATACTATTAACAGAGACAAATAAAAAAGATGCTTTTTACGTAGCTGAAAACATTAGACTAAAATTTAGTAATGCTATGTTATTAGGTAAGGATGATAAACTCACTATTAGTTGCGGAGTTGCTAACTATCCAGAAGATGCAATACATAAAGACTTAATTATTGAGAAGGCAGATGTAGCTTTATATTCCGCTAAAAAATCAGGAAGAAATGTTACGGCTATGTATAAGGAAGGTTTAGAAATAGAACAAAACAGAGCTGATAAACTGGCTGGCATTATAACAGGAAATAGCATACAGGATCAACGAAATATGTTAGCAATAATTGAAACTTTGGAAATTATGGTTGATAAAAAAAGCACCAAAGACAAGATGTTTATTGCTTTAGGCAGATTAATTGAGGTCATAGAAGCAGAAGACGGTATAATATTTCTTGTTGAAGAGAATATGATAAAAGAAAAAATGTCTCGTAAACGGTTTGTAGACGAATGGTATGAAGATGTAAATTACAATGAGAGTTTGATTAGTAAGACCATAGAAACAAGAAAAGGCGACTTTTTAATTGATTGGGAAAATATTAGTCATATTGACATATTAACAGGAACACCAAATTGGAAATCTGTAATTGTTTCTCCAATAATAGCTAAGGATGAATTGAAAGGAATTGTTCTGCTCTCTGTCTCGGCTAGAGAAAAAGAATTTGATTTTAATGCATTTAACTTTGCAAGGCTAATGTGCAATATTATGGGATCTCATATTTAATTTG
>JAJOKQ010000094.1 GCA_021129785.1 Clostridiales bacterium
TTTACAGTTACATTCTCAGGTGTGATTTCATCGCCATTTAGAATAACTTATACTACAGATTTTGAAGGAATTTCACAAACAAACTATACTAATACGGCTTTGACAAATATTAATGAAAGTTATACCGCAAACGTGGCGCATGTTCAAGGAGATAAATTCATAAGTAAAGATGGCAATTTAGTTGGACAAACTCATATTGACTGGAGTTTATTGATAAATGAGAGCCAATCAACTATAGACAGTATAACGATTACAGATACTTTAAGCCAAGGGTTAGAACTTGTTGAAAACAGCTTTGAATTGGGAATAAAAGATGCAACGCCGACGCTGGCCGCTTTTAACGAGTATTTTGAATTAAAGGTGAGACCACGTACCCTGCTAACAGAACCACAAATATTTGAGTTGGTTTCTAAAAAAACCATTAATGATACTATGACATTGAACTACAGAACAGATATAATTAAAGAAGATATTCTAGAAAAGAAAGTAAATAATTCTGTATCTTTTGAAGGAGAGCACGTAACAACTGGAACAAGGTCTTCATCAGTAGAGATTGCTACAGCTTTTGTAACAGGAAGCGGAACTGGAGTAGGAGAAGTAGGGAGTTTTACACTAACAAAAGTAGATGCTGATGATACTAATGTAAAACTAGAAGGAGCTCAGTTTGACCTTTTTAGAGGGGAGCGTAAATTAAATTTAGGTGATCACCTTGTTACAGATAGTAACGGTCAAGTTACTGTCGAAAATCTAAGGTTTGGCGAATACAAAATTATTGAAGTAGGCGCACCAGCAGGTTATCAGTTGCCAGTAGAAATAGTTGACAGAACAACAACATTTAACATAACTAGTACAACTAGAGAAACTGTTATAGTAACAAATGAGCAAGCAAGATTTTTGAACATAAAAAAAGTTGCAAATACAAATCCTAATTGGGTTCTTTCAGGGGCTGTGTTTGAAGTTACTAATTCAAGTGGAACTACAATGCCAGCTATAACAACGGGGATTGACGGTATTGCTAGAATACAGTTGCCAATTGGCAATTACACTGTTGCAGAAATACAAGAACCAGCTGGATTTTTCTTAAACACAGAAATTTTCACAGTTACTATCTCAGCTTTGCAGACAGAGTTTGAACTAGTAGTTGAAAATAGAAGAATTCCTGGTAGAGCACCAGATCCTGAGCCAGAACCAGAACCAACACCAGA
>JAJOKQ010000019.1 GCA_021129785.1 Clostridiales bacterium
CAAATATTATAAAAGGGGCACAAAAAATAAAAAAAAATACGACAACTATCTTGACGTGCGACAAGAAGTCGTTTAATTTACTGAAAAACCTTATGAACAAGGATTTTTCCTGCTATTTCGTTAGCAGTAGCCTACCAAGACATGCATTACTGGCAACGGTTCTGTATGAAGCTCTTGGGACAATGTAATCTTAATCCAAAGCGTAAGCGGAGGAATAGCTGATAGCTTCAAATCGGCTAAGATGCTAGGCTCAGAGGATATGGTTAACGCATGTGAACAGTTGATAAACGTCGTGAAGTTGAACAAGCCAAAGAAGCTGACAGGCTTGAACCAAAATGGTAAGTGGGTGGATAGTCCTTTGTCAAGTAGGTCTACACGAACACAACTCCCACCGGTGAATAGACTGAACCTAACTCCTTCCGTGAATTAAATGGAACTTGGTAAGCCTGTACCGCCCCTTCGGGACAGTTAGTCGCAAGGCTAACCTATGGTGGTGCAGGTAGAGGAAATTGGAAAAAGCGGATGCCAGTTCGTAATGAATCTGGATAGGAATCTATATTCTAACGGGAAACCGTGCCGACTTCCAATGTGGTAATACTTCACAAGAGAACTGTAAATCTTTATTAAAGGATGAATGACGAATGAAAGTAATGAGAGTTACTTGCGCACCCTCGAATCCGATAATGGACTGGCACAGTGTCAATTGGAAAGAATGTTATCGGACAGTTAAAGCAATGCAGTCGCGTATTGTGAAAGCTTATCAAGCAGGACGACTTGGCAAAGTAAGGGCTTTGCAAGGAATCCTGACACGTTCATTTGCAGCTAAAGCCATTGCCGTAAAACGTGTAACCGAACTGAACCAAGGTAAGAAGACTCCTGGAATTGACAATGAACTCTGGGACACTCCTACCGCTAAAGCAGATGCACTTTTGAACAAACTGTCCCAAATAGGCTATAGGTCACTACCTTTAAAAAGAATATTTATCCCTAAAAACAATGGCAAGAGACGTCAGACTGCGTAAATTCAGCCTGTTTCCTTGTCGTTTAGACACATAATCTTTG
>JAJOKQ010000126.1 GCA_021129785.1 Clostridiales bacterium
GGAAATAGGGAAAGTATCGTTGCTGACTGGTGAAGAAGAAATAGAGATTGCTAAAAAAATGGAGGCTGGCGATGAGCTTGCTAAAAAGAAATTAGTAGAAGCGAATTTAAGACTTGTCGTAAGTATTGCAAAACGATATGTTGGTAGAGGGATGCTATTTCTTGATTTAATACAAGAAGGGAATCTTGGATTAATTAAAGCTGTTGATAAATTTGATTATACAAAGGGATTTAAATTTAGCACTTACGCTACGTGGTGGATAAGACAAGCTATTACTAGAGCTATAGCAGATCAAGCACGTACTATAAGAGTTCCTGTACACATGGTTGAAACAATTAATAAGTTGATACGAGTTTCTAGGCAATTACTACAAGAGTTAGGTCGAGAACCTAACCCTGCTGAAATAGCAAAAGAGATGGACATTACGGAAGAAAAAGTACGCGAAATTATGAAAATATCACAAGAACCTGTTTCTTTAGAAACGCCGATAGGTGAAGAAGAAGATAGCCATTTAGGGGATTTTATACCAGATAATGATGCCCCAGCACCAGCAGAAACTGCAGCTTTCTCCTTGTTGAAAGAGCAATTATTTGAGGTACTTAATACACTTACGCTAAGAGAACAGAGCGTTTTAAAACTTAGATTTGGATTAGAAGATGGCAGGCCAAGAACATTAGAGGAAGTTGGGAATCAATTTGATGTTACAAGGGAAAGAATAAGGCAAATCGAAGCGAAGGCACTAAGGAAGCTAAGGCACCCAAGTAGGAGTAAAAAATTAAAAGATTATTTAGAATAGCAAAGACTGGGAACGGCTCTTTGTCTTTTCTTTTATAACGACTTAGGCAGAAACCTGCCACTTTTGGGGAGGAAAAAAGTTGAGAAAAATAAAACTCGCGCCAAGGTTGGCTATGATTGCTCAGCTGGTGCCTCGAAACAGTCGAGTAATTGATATAGGAACAGATCATGGCTATTTACCAATTTTTTTAGCAACTCAAAAAGTACATCAAGGCGGTTCTACTGCATCAATAAAAGAAGATGATA
>JAJOKQ010000028.1 GCA_021129785.1 Clostridiales bacterium
CAATTTAACTTCAATTAGTTTTGATTCATTGACTTTCATATCAAAGCTCTCAATATTAATTAATTTATCATTAGTTTGAATTTCTTCAAGTAAAGCCATAACAGTCTCAAAGTCATCAATAAACTCAATCGTCACTGAAATTCCTTCAAACGCCCTGCCTTCGGATTCCTCCTCCATTAAATCATCTTCAGAAACTAAACCGTTAACCTCGTCGTCATCGAAACCTTCTTCTTCATCAAAGTAGAATTCATCTTCCATATATTGAGACTCATCTTCTAGGCTAATTTCAACACGCTCTCCCATCTCTAGAGAAAGAATGCTAATGCCATGCTTACTTGTTGCAGTGTTCAACAAAGAAAGCACATCCCCATAGTCGAAGCCTACAAAGAAGGCAGACTGTAAGTTTATCAAGTCATCTAGTTTAGTTAAATAAGTATCACTAAGCTCTTGTTTTTCGCTTAAATACTCCTCTTCTGTTAGTAATTTGCCATCATATTGATTTCTATTTTGTTGTAACTGTTCAATTTTTGCATGTTGTGGACCGACTAACAAACTAAAGTATCCCCATGTTGAAAACACCAAAGCCAGAATAAATAATAATGTTTTGTCCTTGTTAGACATTTTCATCTATGTTCACTCCCAATTGAAATTACGATAGTAAAAGAATAATGCCCGGGTTTCATAACTAAATTAGAAATCGAATAAACTTTCATATTGCCTTTTCTAGCTATGTTTTTTTCAAATTCAGTTAGAGAATTCTGCGCAGTCGCAAAAACATCAATGCTAACTCTTTGTTTTTCCATGCTTAGTCTTTTAAAAAATAAATCATTCGGTCTTGCACTCACAATTGAGTTAAATAATGCATAATTGATGCTGCTTTTTTTGTTTATTGCTTCGTAATTTTTTTCGAATATATTATAAATGCCTTCTAAATCAACAATTTCTTCTCTTATTTGCTCTATAGTTAATACTCTTTGTATAGCTTGTTCTGAACTAGTAGCTTGACTTAGTACTGCAACTTCCTTTTCAATAGTCAT
>JAJOKQ010000145.1 GCA_021129785.1 Clostridiales bacterium
ATACTTGGTTAATTTGGAATCTTACAAAAGGTAAAGTTCATGTAACTGATTATTCAAATGCTTCAAGAACTCTAATGTACAATATTAAAGAGTTAAAATGGGACGAAAAAATGCTTGAGGAATTGAATGTACCAAGTTCAATGTTGCCAGAAGTGAAGCCTTCAAGTTATGTATATGGAAATACTGATGCACAAATGTTTGGTGGGATTGAAGTTCCAATAGCTGGAGTTGCAGGAGATCAACAAGCGGCTCTATTTGGGCAAGCTTGCTTTGAGCCGGGAACTGCGAAAAACACCTATGGAACAGGTTGCTTTATGTTAATGAATACAGGTGAAAAATTTATTCCGTCAAACAATGGATTATTAACGACATTAGCTTGGGGAGTAGATGGTAAAGTAGAATACGCACTAGAGGGAAGTATATTTGTTGCTGGAGCAGCAGTTCAGTGGCTAAGAGATGAATTGAAGATAATTAGAGATGCAGAAGATAGTGAATATTTGGCTAGTAAAGTTGAAGACACAAATGGCGTGTATATGGTTCCAGCATTTGTTGGAATGGGAGCACCATACTGGGATATGTATGCAAGAGGCGCTATAGTAGGATTAACTAGAGGAGCTAAAACAGAACATTTAATTAGAGCAACTCTGGAATCGATTGCATATCAAACTAGAGATGTACTAGAAGCTATGCAAGAAGATTCAGGGATAGAGCTTAAAGATTTAAGAGTAGACGGTGGAGCAGTAAGCAATAGCTTCTTAATGCAATTCCAATCAGATATTCTAGGCGTTTCAGTACAAAGACCTATTATATCTGAAACAACTGCTTTAGGAGCTGCATATTTAGCAGGACTTGCAGTTGGATTCTGGAGTAGTAAAGAAGAGATAGTTAAGAACTGGGCTGTTGAAAAAGTCTTTAATCCAGATATGGATGAAAGCAAAAAAGAAGAGAAATACAAAGGTTGGAAAAAAGCAGTAAGCAGATCGTTGAAGTGGGAAGAGGAATAAAACTCATAA